>CAXMTO010000114.1:0-5136 GCA_964196355.1 uncultured Myxococcota bacterium | reverse complement strand
ATCAATGTCTCTGGCTTCAATGACGCTTGTACTGATTCTCTCTGCACTTTGCTGTGAAACTCGTGACTGAACGTTGATAGAACCGGTGATTGCGCTGATCTCCATACCAATACCTCTTAAGAAAGAGTCGAATTGATCCCTACCGTTTCATAGGTAATAAACTATTCACTGGCTTCCTGTGGGTCAAACCCATTTTCCACTTCAGTGCCTTACTCCTGAACTTCTGTAAGAAAAAACAAGAAACCGAGGAATGTCTATTAAAATTATGTTGTTAGATATATCACCATGGTACTTATACCCCCTTGTGGGGTGTTACAATCTGTAACATTGGCTTTAGGCTAGCAGGGGTGGTTCGGTGTAAACGGAGATTGCTGCAATTATTAAACTGCATAAAGGAGATAAGTTCTTTATGCAGGGCGAGACTAAATGCCTCGGTATTGATGGGCCGGGATTCCAGAGCAAGATGTTGAATATGCAGTAGTGCTTTTTTCCTCTCGGTGTTGCAGTCCATTCGTGCAACCAGTTTCCCATCCCAGAGTATGGGTAAAGAGAAATAGCCGTACTGACGTTTTGGTTGAGGAAGATAGCATTCAAGAAGATAGTCAAAGCCAAACAGCGCCTGCATGCGCCTGCGCTGGATGAGGAGATTATCAAATGGAGACAGGATTTTCAGCTTACTGCGCTTTAGTGGTTTGCTCAGCAGTTCCAATGAAGCGGGTAACACGTAATAAGTCGTTGCACCGACCCTTACCTGCAGTACTTCTCCGCTTAAAACCATTTCCCGCATGGCTTCAGCAACAAGTGGTTTGGTGTTTTTGAGTAAATATGCTATTTCGGCAGCCTGACCCAGCCCATTTGCCTGGAGATACCTGGTGATCAGGAAACGGCAGTATTCTTCCGGGTTGGGCAGGGAGGTGTCAACACCCTCAGGTAACACCCATTCGGTGAGGTCATAGACTTTATGGAACTTATCCCGGTAAGGCACCATGAGCTCACCCTGCATAAACAGATACTCCAGGGCTCGTTTGGCGGGTTTGCTCCTCCATTCACCACTTTTCTTTCCACTATACTCAAAGTCCCTGGCCATCAAGGGGCCTTCGGCAGCGATGCGTTCAAGCACCAGCTTCATCAGCTGATGGTCGCGCTCATACCAATGATTCTGTTCACCGCTTGCTATGGCCTGTTTGCGGGGCAAACTAAACCGATAATCCCGCATGGGTAAGTAAGCGGCTGCATGGGACCAGTATTCGAAAACCTTTTTGCTTTCAATCAGCTGGTCGAGGTGCGTGGTTTTATAGCGGGGATTGCGATTCCACAGGGTATGGTGGTGGGCGCGCTCAATGACAGAAATCGTATCTATCTGGATATAGCCAAGATGCTCAATCGCTGCCAGCGTAGCTGAAACTGCACCGCCAGTTTTCTTTGCTGCAGGCGGCAGTTTCTGTGACAGCAGTACCAGCTTTCTCGCTTGTGGAATGGAGAGTGATTCTGACATCTTGTTGTTGGAAAAATCATTTCCGTTTCATCTGAATGGACAGTGACTCATCTGCCCATTCTATCAACTCTTCAGGGTCTTCCTCAATGTCTCCGGGTACCTCATAATAGGACAATATCGTTGGTCTATTGGAAACAAGACCAAACATCTTACCGTCACAATACAGCCCGGCACCGCCAAACATTCTTTTTGCCGTGACGTCTCCCCACTTTGCGAGTTGATCAATAATATATTCAAGAAAACCGTTTGATACTGTCATCGTGCTATGCGTTTTTTCTTAAATACAGTCTTGAAGCGAAATAAGACGCCACTACAGTTTCAAGTAAGGCCAGCAGTAAGACGATAAGCAGATTACTCCAGCTTGCAAGAAACATATTTGCTGAAGCAACCCAGTACAGTACAAAGAAAAAAGCCAGGACATAACACCACTTATGATAATAGCTTTGCCATTGTTCCCAAAGACCTGGGCACATAACCAAAAAAGAAAAACATATAACGCTGTAATAGAGGCCGATGCATAGAAGTACGCTAACACGCTTCTATTGTGCAGTATCTGATCGTAGCCGGTGGTTTTGTCATTAGAATCTGTATTCTGTCACTCCTCTCCCATTAGGAGGTTCATGATTTGTTGGCGCTCATCTTCAATACCGATCTCCACATATTCTCTAGTGGCACGGTGATACCAATACTTGGCATTATCAAGGTCACCCTCTTCTCGATGCAGATTCGCATGCAGCCAGTATGAGACTGGATCTTCAATTTGTTGAACAATAACGTGAGCGTCGTCCCAATAACCTTTATCAGCTTTTTTTATAGCCTCTATTAAGAGATTTCGCATTATTACTCCTCCTAGCTGTATGTGCTCTTCCAGGGAACACAGGATGTCGTCAATTGACCGATTTTGCGATGAATAAGATCATTCTTCCATTTACCAACTATATAATAGGGTGTATCTCGAAATCGTTGGCAACTCCATTCTAGCATTTTAAACTCTGAATCGCATCTAACTCTACTGTGTGTTTTCGTCTTTGCTTTTTCATAATCCCTTACTACAGATGGTTGAGGAGCTACAGGTATGCTAACCTAACAACTAGGAGGTTATCCGAGAATAAGCCTTTTGTTTAAAATCAAGGCATTTTCAAAAAATACGCACAGTCATATAGCTAATATTACGCGCATTGTTTTTTGGGAATAACGCAGAGTTTAGACAAAATGGCATTCTCGGACAAGCTCCTAGTCCGGATTAATGGAACCGTCTCTCTGTATGGAATTGTCTTACTTAAACAAATATTGCAAGGTCATAGTATATAGACAATTATGTTCCAACGGAAGTAAGTGAAGTCCGATAAACTACATCCACCCTGTCCTTCTCAAAAATTAATCCGTGGCAAATATGCCATAATACATCATTTTCTGTGCAGCGATTGAATGCAATTATCCGGAAGCAGGTCTATTTGAAACAGACGATTTTAAGGCGAACGCTTTGATTGAGATCGATTTCGAGCACAGGCCTGCACAAATCGTCCGATAATTTTAATATCAGAACGATTTAAATTTTCAGGCTGCTTTTTTCCACTCGTATCGATGATGTAGCCCACCCATCCGCGGCAAAACGATTATCTTGCACTTGCCGGCAGGTCTGGGTTGTATCGGCCGGTTGTTGGGCGAATCTTTTTCAAGGCTCAAATGCGTTCTGTCATTATGATAATATTCGAAATACGAACAAAGAATGTTTTTCAGGTGAGTTTCGTTCAAGACGATAAAGTGGTCTGTGCACTCTCGTCTGATCGAGCCGATCACTCGTTCAACAGACGGGTTTTGCCAAGGGCTGAGCGGGGCCGAGATCACAGCTTTGATGCCCAAGTTTTTCACTCGATTGCGGAAGAAAATGCCATAGATCGAATCCCGATCCCGCATCAGATACTTCGGTGCCGTCTCCCCAAAAAAGGCTTCCACGACCTGCTGGGCGCACCCCAGCTTGGATTGGCTGCAGCCATCCTCCTGACAAGATCACGGATTTCACGACTGACTTGAGGCCTTCCCGGGCCTTTGGATTTGAATTTCCAGAAAAGTTTAAAACCCCTGCGATGCCGGTGGACATCAACATACAATTTACAGCCCCCAAGCCCGCTTTCATCAACAAACTTATCCTTTTTGATAAAGATGGGGCTGATCGTGAAAATCATCAAAGGAGAGGAATGATTGTCTCATTTCCATGGTGGCATTATTTTCTACTTCGTGCCCATGGATCAAATCTAAAAAAACATTGTTAGCTGTACAACCGTCTCTATCCTCACCGATATACAAAAGACGCTGCCCAGGGTGCAGGGCTTGCCAGATGCGGGTGGCCAAGTCATCCTCCTGGGGCCAGGCCAGGATGAACAGTTCAACTTCAGGATGGAGCAGTATATAATCAAGAGAATCCATTTCCTCGACAATATCAAGATACTGGTCCTTGGGAAAATCAGGCCAGGTTTTGTTATCGATAGAGGCCTGGATCTTGACACCGTATTTGCCGAGCCAGTGCCCAAGCCAGCCGATTCCGGCTCCGATTTCAACAATGTTTGCAAAATCAGGGCAAAGCCGTTGCAGGGATCCTATGAATTCATCGGTTAAAAGCACAAAGGATTGCCCTACGTAGGACTCCCTGACCAGCCTTGTGGTCAGGTGTTTCTCCCGATCGTACTCCCCCGCCTTAACCCATTTACGGTCTGTATAAATATGACTCTTGACCTGGGCAATTGTCGGTAGTCGCTCACTGGTGCATGAAAAGGTTTGGTTTATAAGAGGAAGACTACTGTCACATGAGCCCGTCATCTGCTTTTGTTTTCGCTAAGTTTGATACCATCAGTGTCCAGTATGATAACCTTTTTTTTATAGAGGCCACCAATTGCTTTTTTAAAAACTTTTTTGCTTACCCCAAACAAGTCGTAGATATCTTCAGGCGGACTTTTGTCGGTAACGGCAACCATACCCCCGCAATCCTTTATAGTGTTTAAAATGGCCTGGGAAACATCATCAACTCCGCGATAACCTGTTTGCTGAAATCGTAAGTCGATTTTGAAATCGTCACGTATTTTTTTTATGTAGCCCTTCTGTCGCTGACCTATGACAAGTTTTTGAAAGACTTCGTTCTCGTAGATCATGCCTACATGAGAACTGTTGACAACCGCACTATATCCCAGCTCTGTCTTGGCATAGATGAGAAGATCAACCTCTTCTCCCACTGCATATCCAGGAGGCTGCTTATTAAGATATTTTTCCAGCTTTGACGAGGCTGTAATGCGGTTATTTTTTTCACTCAGAAAGACAAATACAACATACGCTTTACCTTGCCTCATATTGTCCTGTTGTTCACTTTTGGGCACGAACAGATCGTCCTCAAGGCCCCAACCCAAAAAGGCACCTGCCTGTGTCGTACTCACCACCGTCAATTTGGTAAATTCACCGACTATTGCATATGGTTTTTGTGTAGTTGCCAACAGGCGCTGTTCTCTGTCTAAATAAACAAAGACGTCAATTTCGTCACCTAGGCCATACTTTCGGGCAGCATGTCTGCCCTTTAGGAGAATATCCCCCAATCCACCACCATCAAGTTGAATAGCACCTACCTCTATTTCTTTTATCGAAAGCCTATTTAT
>CAXMTO010000113.1:0-3278 GCA_964196355.1 uncultured Myxococcota bacterium | reverse complement strand
CTCCCTGCAACCAGGGGCCGGATAGAGTATTGCGAATAAAAAGAATGATATTCCGTATGCCTTCCCCTTTTATATACGAGACAAGGCTTTCAGAGTATTCGGCCAGAACATTTATCAGATGCGCCAAACGCATTAAGTAATGATATCCCTTCATGGCATTCCAGTCATAAGAAAAGCAATGCTCGTAATTGTAGCCATGGTGTTTTTCAATTAAAATATTGATTTCTATGCCCCAGCGGTGACGAGCGGACAGATTGCATCGTTCGTGAACATTTTGTTTTGAAAGAGGTTTGCAGGAGACCCAGGCATGGCGAGATTTCCTGGTGATAATTTCGCCAGACGATTTATCAACTTCTTTCCAGGTTTCTTTGCATGTGACCACATGAAGAATCATTTTTTTCTTCTGATTAGGACCATAATAATATTCAATATTATTGACCCAATCAAATTCCTGCTTTCTGTCTCCCCAGGTCATGCTTAACTTTTGGCCAGTTTGGAGTTGCATGAGTCCGTGAAACTCTTCCCATACGCTGCGCAATGATTTGTCTTGCAGGACTATCATAAAATCCCATTTGTTTTTGAGGCATATTCCCATGATCGGGCCATTTGGGTATAAACCATCTAATAAAAGCATAATGCCCAATCGTTTGAATTCGTTTTTTAATCTGGCTGCCAAACGCTTAAATGCTTTTGTTTCACAATCTTCCTTGGTCTCCGAGGTATCGCCTTTTGTAAATTCCAGGAATTCGCTCATTAAAGGAATCACCATGCCGTTATGAAAGGCCAGGCTGGCTTCCAGTACATAAACGTAATATTGAGATCTGGCTCTATCACCTTTGCCTACCGTTCGCCCGCTACACTCGTCACTCCATATTTCGTCACGTTTAAATTTTTGAGTGCCATCAATGGCAATGGGGTAACTGTGGTTTATGAGATAGTTATAGAACTTTTTATTTCTTATCAAGCGACGTATCAATTCAATATGGGCTTGCTCAATTTGATCAACGTCTATTGTTGCCAATAAACGCATTAAAGTATCATGGTGCGGTATGCTTTCCAGTTCAGGAAAAAGAAGCTGCAGATTTTCGACAAACTGTGGCTTGGTCATTACCCGGTTTGCCTCACGTCTGGATGGTATTTGGTAAACAAAGGTTAAAATCCCGTAAAGCATCAATACTGTCAGCTTGTGTTTTCTCTTTTGAGGATTTCTTGGATCTGGAATTTTGGCCAGTCGCTTTAACAATATCGGCAATTGATTACGGTATGTCCGAACGTGCTCAACCGTGACACCCATTCGTGCCAGTCCTTCTTCCTCTACGGTTTTGTATTTGCATGTACTATTGCTGATGTGCATACGCTCATGGGGAATCAATCCTTCTGCTTTTTGCAGGAGGCGTAATTGATTCTGAGAATATTTTTTTTACAGTCATGCTTCTGAATTTCTTCCCCGCTTGGATGTGGAGTACTCATGGTTCAACCCTCCCTGTGAGATATTCACTGCATAATTGTTTACGGAAATCTTTTGTTAATGGTCGAGTAAAAATAAGCTTTGGCGTAGTTGTATATTTTTTGCCTTTTCTGGCCAGCCCTTTTCCTGTTGTTCTGCCGATATTTTCCCAGTTAGATGCCTCATAGCAAGTGCCTGTGTATTTTACAGGATCAATGAAAGTTTCCATCAAAAGAGGACTGTAGCCCCACTGCGTTTGCCAGTCCTTGGCAATCCGCCGACCTATCTGTCCCAGTATGTGGCTCGCCAAACAGGAAATTTTTACCCAGGGCATAATGACAAATCTGGTATTGTTAACTATCCATGGCAAATTACGAAGACGCTGTCTGTTGTTCCAGCCTATCCACTTATCCCTCGTTGAAATTGATTTCGCCGCCCCGGCAAACAAAATGCACGCCAGGATTTCTCCATCGGTTGATTTTGCAAGGTATCTGACAAAACATCCAAATGGTCGTTTATGTCCCAGATAATGATGCCGGTCGACATATTCATCCCATAATTTAATGTCTGATTTACTTATCTGGGGGATCACTGAAACTGGCTGAACATCCTGGAGGCAGCAATTTATCTCTTGATGCTTAAGCTCTAAAATTCTCGGCTCAGCATTCAGGTTAGCCTTAACAGCAGACTGCCTGGAATATGACCTTTTCCCGGGAAGTGTTATGGCACCGGTAATTTCTAGCTTTTGTAATAGCTTGTGGCACGCGTCTTTTTTGTAACGACCTGAAGCTGTAAACCATTCGAGATGTTCGCAGATCGTCTCAATCAGGATTGACAGGCTGAGGTTGGGAAAAGTTTTTGCTGTCTCTGTGATTTCTGCGATTTCTTGAGCTGTGATCTTGCGACCGCATTGTTCAATATCGCCAAGCGAGGTGTTTGACATGATAGGCTCGATTGTGTGGGAGTTATGGATTCTTTACCCTACAATATCGGCATATTTATGTCTATTACTTTTTTGCGATAAAATAATTTAGGGATCGGCTTACAATATACGCGGAGCTTGAAAAGAAAATTTATGCGTCACAGCTGAGAAAATGAGGTGAGCCCTTCCCCGTGGGGAAGGGCTGTGGAGATACAACTGAAACTATGCGATTAACTTATAATAACTCAAGTGGTGGTCTAAAAAACAAGACCACTTCTTGCTCCAAAGATTCACCTATTGACGAGCAAATCCATATTTTAATATGACTGAAATAAATGATAGTTTTCCACATAACTGAAATAATTTTTCGGTTGTGGGGGTTCTTGATGTCCGTGTGGAGCTAATCTGACAAACAATTTCAGGATGCAACCTCCATTTGCTGTGTTTCATCCCGTACCATCCTGTTCACTAGGCTGAATCCCTCCAAGGCCTTTCTTACAGTGTGTCTTCAGAAATACGCTTAAGTTGTTCATTATGGAGTCTCTCCATTTGTTGCAGCATTTCTTTCCTCAGTTTTTTAAATGAAATATTGCCATCCTTGGTAATAACAATCTCTGGTGTTGACCGAACATAGAGTACTACAGGTTGATCTGTTAGGTCAGACAAATCCCGCTGCAGTCGAGCATGTTCATCTTCTGTAAAAAATTGCGTTCCTTTCAATTCAACTAAAACATGATATTTTTCTTCTCGAAAAGAGATGTCGAGGTTGTCGAATAAGTATTCTGAATTGTTGAAATTTGTTTCAAGAAAATCTTGGATTCTCGCTGCTGTTTCATCACTGGTGGTAATATCGACTTCTGCAAATTCTAAGTATGCTAATCCCAACCGATCGTAGAGATCTACGTTGAC
>CAXMTO010000112.1:0-7105 GCA_964196355.1 uncultured Myxococcota bacterium | reverse complement strand
GCAATTTTTAATTCTTTATTAAGTCGTGAAAGAGCGGCAAGTACCGGCTTTTTAAATTTTCGGCCATACTCTTCGCGAGACATGGTCTCTTTCAGGGACAAAGATAATTTGAGCAGGTGAGATTTCGGAATATTCCGCTTTTCCATACAATATTGAGCGAGATCGACACTTCCAGACATACGCGTGTTGGCTATCACCAGAATTTCTTCTGGAATCATAGCAAAACAGTCTAAAACAAAACAATTGCTGCAAATGAAAAGATGAATAAAAACAAAAGCAAACAAATTTGAACGACGACAAACCATCACCTCCCCCCTAAAAAGTGTTCAGAAAATAGAATTTTTCCGTTAATCTGGAATTTACTACCAATTTTCGATTTCTTATTATATAGTATCACGTATATACTACAACATCATCATATCGACCCACGATTTGGTAACTCGATTTTTAATCTTCAATTTTCGCTTTATATGCAGACAGAAGATAGTCCTCAGGACATAAAAAGATTAATCCTCAACCAGCGAACCCTCCTTGAAACCATACCGGAGATGGTTCTGCTTGTTAAGGGAAGTGAATCGATCGAGTATATGAATCCGAGTGCCACGATGTTCTTCGGCAACCTCTGCAATAATTCGAAAACAACAACTTCAACTCCGCCCGAGGCCACAAAATCCCTCCTCAATATTGTCGCTAAAGCCATCGAAGATGACATTATCGGACCTACTCTTGAAACGACGATCAATCAGGCCCACCTCAAATACACCCTGGCTCCCTTTAAGGGATATAATGATGACGATCTCCTCTGGCTGTTTATCAGAGACCATAGTGAAGAGAAAGCGCAATTTGAAGAATTATCTCTCTTCCACAACAGTATTGAAACGATCCTGTCTCACAAGATCCATGAATTGAAAGAAAGTGAGAAGATGCGGCGCACTCTTTCAACCGAACTTAACTCCCTGAAAGAACATCTGAAAGAGCGCCCTGAAGAAGGAAAAATGGTAGGATCCAGTCGAGCACTGAATGAACTTCGGGATATGGTTTTTCAAGTTGCAAAATCGGATGCTACCATTCTTATCACAGGTGAATCAGGAACAGGAAAGGAACTCGTTGCAAATCTTCTCAGAGAGAGCAGTACACGCAATGAAAAACCGTTTCTGAAGATCAACTGCAACGCCATCAACGATTCACTCCTGGAGAGCGATCTTTTCGGTCATGAAAAAGGTGCATTTACCGGTGCCGACCGCAAACGCCAGGGAAAATTCGAAGTGGTTGACGGGGGGACTATATTTCTCGATGAGATTGGAGATATCAGCCCTCGAATGCAGGCAGCCCTGCTCAGAGTTCTGCAAGACGGAGAAATAATCCGGGTAGGCGGAAATTCTCCAACAAAAATTAATGTAAGAGTCATTGCTGCAACCAACAGAGACCTTGCAACAATGGTTCAGGAAGGTAATTTTCGCCTGGATCTTTTCTACAGATTAAACATCATCAATATTTCAATTCCTCCGCTCAGAGAAAGAAAAGAAGATATAATTGACCTCGTTACGCACTTCATACGAAGATACCGGCTGGCCTTTAAAAAAGAGATCAACTTTTTACCCCAGTCAATTCTGGAACGTTTGCTGGAGCACGACTGGCCCGGCAATGTCCGCGAACTTGAAAACGTGATTCAGCGTGCTGTACTGATGTCCAAGGATAATGTCATTACTGAAAATGAACTTATCTTTGACGTCTTGCCAGGGGAGGAAGACCAGACGAGTCAGAAAAATTATCTGCAGCGGCTCAATGGAAATCCACTGAAATCGGTGTTGGTTGAGGTTGAAAAGGATTTTATTATACAGGCTTTAAACAAAAACCATGGCAATGTCACAAAAACGGTTACACAGCTGGGAATTGGCAAAACAGCTTTCTATGATAAATTGAAACGCCACAACATTTCACCAAAAGATCACAAGTAAACATATTCAGGCATTTTTTTTGCATGTATCAGGTGGGACTAGATCTTTATTCACTTCTCCTTCGGTGATATAATATATGACAACAAAACCTAAACAACAAACTACCGGCTGTCCTTTCTGGTTAGCTGATTCTCTCAAATGCAAGCTTTGCAATGACGGTCTTTTTATACCTTTTGATGACCATATAAAAACGTACTGTAAAACAGCAAATCACCCGCAATGCCTGCAGTATACTCTCTATGCTGAGGCCCATCTGCAACTTAAGGAATCAACTGAGACCGCTTTTGAGAATCGTCGTAGACACCCACGTGTTGAGGTTCATCACAAAATAACACTGGTCAAATCGACTCAATCAGGAGAAATAATATCCCATCACGCGGCCATTGCAAAAACACTGGACGTCAGCAGAAATGGAATGCGATTGGAAGTTGATATTCCATTGATGGATGATACTGTGGTCCAGTTCTCCTTTGACGATTCATTTCCAAAAGCACTCCAGTCCGGGCTTGGCCAGATAAAATGGTGCAATAAACAGATAGATGAATCGGGCTACCAGGCCGGTCTCACGCTCCAGGGAGAGCAGGAGGTCGAGGCGATGAGACAGTATTTGGGAGAGGCGTAAAAAAACCGTTTGATCCAGTGTGGTATATCCTGATATCAAAGAGTTTTTTCTTTATGTTTTCTTAAAAACGTTGCTTACCACCCACACCAGAATAAGTACGGGGATGCCCATAATTGCGGTCAGTAGGAAAAATTTCTCGTAACCGTATGCTGACACCATCGTTCCCGAATACCCTCCAATAAGTTTAGGGAAAAGTGTCATAATTGAGCTGAATATTGCATACTGAACGGCGGTAAACGAGAGACTGGTCAAGCTCGACAAAAACGCAACAAACGCGGTTGTCGCAACTCCTGCACTCAAATTGTCCGCCGCGATCACCATGGTCAGCATGGTCACATCTGTCCCGCCTCCCGCCAAAAACATAAAAAGAAGATTGGTCACAGAAGAGAGGAATGCTCCGAGGAACAGTACGCTATGTACCCCAAAGCGCACTGTAAGCATGCCACCCAGGAAACCGCCGACAAGGGTCATCCCTAGCCCAAAAGACTTCGTGATTCCGCCAATGACATTTTTACTAAAGCCCATGTCCAGGTAAAATACATTGGAAACAACTCCCAGTACTATATCCGACAAACGGTAAAAACCGACCAGGAGCAAAATAACTACGGCCGCCTTTCCGCCATACCGGACAAAAAAATCGCTGACCGGCGCAATATAGGTTCGCCGCACCATCTGAGCGTCAACAATCCCGCAAAGTTGAGTTATCTTAGCGACAAAGAGAGCCGCAGCCGCAGCAAGGATAAACCGCAGTAGTTCGATCAGGAAATGAGTAAGTCCATTCCAGTGAATAAAAATATCCGCTGCCTGCTTTTTCAGCTCTGCTGCATAATTTCCGGAATAATAAAAGGATCCAACAAAAGCCAACACAGCTAAGAAGAACAGAGTCAGAAAGCGCAAATACTGATAAACAGAATATTCATGCTTTTGACCGGGGTCCCCTTCTGGTTCATCTATACAGAGGGTAGTGAACACACCGACAAGCATCGTGGCAGCCATACACAGATAGGTTATTTTCCAGGCATCATAGCTGTAAAGTGTACTTGTTGTACCCAGGAATGATGCGAGAAAGAGTGAACCCGCTCCGGCAACAATCATTCCGATCCTGTATCCGGCGATATATGTCGAGGCAAGCATTGCCTGCAGTGCTGTCTCAGAACATTCAATGCGATATGCATCAATAACGATATCCTGCGTGGCAGATGAAAACCCGAGCAGTACCGCAGCCATTGCCATAACAGTGAGGTTGTCTAAATTTTCTACGGGATCAGTGGAGGCCATCCACACGATCGCACAAATTATTGCCGCCTGAGCGAGCAGGAGCCAGGACCTTCTCCTGCCAAACCTGCGAGTCAAGTATGGCAGCGGCATGAGGTCTACTACCGGCGCCCAGACAAATTTGAAGGAATAGCCGAGTGCCGCCCAGCTGAAAAAAGTTACCGCAGCCTTGCTCACTCCAGCTTCTCTCAGCCAGACGGAAAGAGTTGAAAAAATAAGTAAAATAGGAATTCCGGCAGAAAATCCAAGAAAAAGCAAAGCAATAACTTTGGGATGCGTCCATACTTTTAAACTCTGTTTCCACTTCGGATTGTTTCCATTTCCAACGCTCGGCATTGTTTTTTCCATTTAATAGGATTATGTTAACCAACTTCAGTTCAATACAGCTGTTACCGTCGAAGATCCCCGGAATTGTGCTTCTCGCAACGAAAGAAGAAAATACTCAGTAGAACACAGGACCGGTAAACTCCTTAATATATGACAAGAGAATTGACTATACTCAGTTCCATTTATGATGACTATCAGAATTTATAACACCCTATCCGGCAAGCGAGAACCCCTCAAAACCCTGGAACCCGGACATGTCAAACTTTACGTATGCGGCATCACCTCCTATGATTATTGTCATATAGGCCATGCCCGCTCCTCACTCGCCTTTGATATGATTGTACGATATCTGAGATATCGTGACTACAAAGTAACATATGTTCGTAATTTTACTGATATAGATGATAAGATTATAGCCAGAGCCCAGGAACAGAACTGCAGCTCGGAGGAGCTGGCTACCCGTTTTATTGATGAGTTTTATGTAGATATGGATAAACTCGGAATCGATCGGCCGAACATAGAACCAAAGGCTACTGAACATATCTCAGAAATGATCGAAATTATCGGTGAACTAGTTGACAAAGGTATGGCCTATCAGGCTGGGAACGATGTCTATTATGTGGTCGACAGTTTCCCTGAATACGGCAAACTGTCACACAGAAATCTTGAAGATATGCGCGCAGGTGCACGCGTCGCTGTAAATGAACAAAAACACAATCCAATGGATTTTGTCCTTTGGAAAGGCTCTAAACCTGGCGAACCGACCTGGGAGAGTCCCTGGGGACCAGGTCGGCCAGGTTGGCATATTGAGTGTTCTGCAATGAGTCGTAAATATTTTGGTCCCACCTTTGATATACATGGCGGTGGAAAAGATCTTATATTCCCTCACCATGAAAACGAAATCGCACAGAGTGAAGGTGCCAACGGGGGACCATTTGTAACCACCTGGATACACCACGGTTTTGTCACCATTCGTGATGAAAAAATGTCCAAATCCCTTGGTAATTTTCTCACAATCAGAGACATCCTCTCGAGCTATCATCCTGAGATTCTCCGCTTTTTCGTTTTTTCAACCCAGTATCGAAATCCTCTTGATTTTTCCGAATCCGCCATGCAGGATGCAACATCGGGACTTGAGAGGCTCTATGGATGTATTGCAGCGATAGACAGTCTGAATTTGGATGGGGGTGACGAACACTCGCAATCTGCACTGACCGAGGAGGATATGCAGAAAATCAACAGTCTTGAAGATCGTTTCCAACAAGCTATGGATAATGACTTTAACACCGCCCAGGCACAGGGTATCTTTTTTGACACCGTTAAGACTATCAACAGGGGCCTGAAAAATCTCTCCACCCCTCCCGCAGTGGCAGACATAATTGTTTTGAAGAATACCGCCTCAACTCTCAAAAAACTCGCAGGTATCATGGGATTACTGCGTGAAGACGCCAGGTCCTTTTTAGCTGCTAAAAAACAGCAGTCGCTTCTGAAAATCAATATTGATGAAGCAACGATCAAAACCTTGATTGCTGAACGTGACAAATGCAGGATAGAAAAGAACTGGTCCAGAAGTGATGAAATTCGCGACGAACTTCTAGCAAATAAGGTTATACTGAAAGACGGCCCTAGTGGTACTGAATGGAGTGTCAAACGGAGTGACTAATACCCCACAAGGGGGTGCAAAAAAACAAGAAATTTAAGAGTAAGGTACTATGAGACAGCCTGCTGTTGCCAATCGATTTTACCCCGGTTCACCCAATGCACTTAAACGAGCAATTAGCGAATTCCTTCCTTCAGGACATGAATCGGGTAAAGAAAAGAGTATCGCCGTCGTTTCCCCCCATGCCGGATATGTCTATTCAGGTGAACTTGCGGCAAAGACTCTGAGCAGTGTCGAAATCCCAAAAACCGTTGTAATCATAGGCACGAACCATCGCGGTGCAGGACTCCCTGTAGCCCTATCAACCGGGAACTGGAATATGCCGTTTGGTCCGGTACCGGTTGATAGAGATTTTTCGACTCTTCTCCTTGCCAACTCTTGCCACATTAAGCAGGACGAAATTGCCCACAATTCTGAACACTCCCTTGAGGTACAAGTCCCTTTTCTTCAATATTTCCAAAAACAACTCTCAATCGTTCCCCTGGCAATCTCACATATTTCTCTTTCGACGTGTCTGGAAATCGCCGAGTCACTTGCTGATACTGTGAAGCAGTCAGGGAAACCAGTTCTCATCGTTGCGTCAACAGATATGAGCCACTACGAGTCAAGAGAGACAGCGGCAAAAAAGGACAGCCTCGCACTGAAATGTATTGAAAGGCTCGAACCTGAAAAGCTCTACCATACAGTCAGAGACAACAATATTTCCATGTGCGGTGTTCTTCCTGTCACAATTGCACTTTCTGCTGCAAAAAAACTCGGTGCAACTTCAGCAAGACTGATCGGATACACAGACTCGGGATATGTCTCCGGTGATACGGATCAGGTTGTAGGCTATGCCGGTTTGTCTATCAGTTAGTATAAATCATTGCTTAGCACTCTCGTTTAGCAACAATCCTCAAGGTTATAAGCGAATTTCGCTTGACAGCAACGACCCAATCTTTTAAAACTCCGTGGAATTACATCCTGCTGGGGGATGGTCTAATGGCAAGACAGCGGACTCTGACTCCGCTTATCAAGGTTCGAATCCTTGTCCCCCAGCCATTGATAGAAGGAACAACACACTTTACTTAAATATACAAATTCACACATCTAAAAAGACCCATTCCTCACGTTAGGAAATGGGTCTTTTTTGTTTCAGTCGCAAAGTGGCTCCACTAAAACCAATCCCTATCTAAAATATTTTGAGACACTGTAATATTCTGATTTTCAATAATATATTTGACTTTCTTGTTGAAAAAACCATAAGATACGGTTGTGTGACAA
>CAXMTO010000111.1:0-5712 GCA_964196355.1 uncultured Myxococcota bacterium | reverse complement strand
GTTCCAGAGAATTAACAATCTGCAACAACCTGGAACTACTTCTCGCCTAATGTAAGAAATTTGTCAGACCACTCGTTTAATGCAGTTGTAAACTTCTCTGTTGCCACTTCAAGACACTGGAAAGGTACCGATGATCAGATGCAGGAAGAAACTGAATGGCATCGGATTGTAGCCTTTGGTCACCTGGCTGAGATCTGTTGGCAGTGCCTCACTAAAGGATCAAAAGTCTATATTGAGGGACGACTACAGACAAACAAGTGGACAGATAAATACAAGATACACTACACAAGGGTGTTGAAAAGTATTTCGGGATTTTTAAAATCAAAAAATAATAATCGTATATTTTCTTGTAGTTATGAAAATTTGCGTAATTCACAAGAAAAAGTGAAAAATCACCAAGAACTAATTTAACATATTGATGTTACAAACAAAGTTTAAAGACTTAAGTATTACAATAGGATTTATATGGTAACTATCTGATATTGAACATAAAACAACCAATCTCTCCAACACCCTTTTATTGGTTAACTTTTCTCTTGGACTGGAGAATTTTATTATCGATAATCCATATTAATATTGTCTGGCTTTCGTAAGTATAAGCAGCAGACTCTATCCAATTAAACACAATTAACGTATCATTAACACCGAATTTTGAGAAATATTCTCATTGATGAGATCGAAAGCCCGGGACGTTATCCGAGACTACGAAATTGCATTTTTCGAAAAGGAGGTTTTTTACGACGCCATCAGTATTGACATAATGATAATTCTAAATGATATTGAATTTTGGATAAATGGATTTTCGAAAAAAGATGTATCTACAATTGTTTTGTGATCCCAGGGTTTGAGGTTAATTAACAGGAGGAGATGAGCCGTGACAGAGAAAAAAAACAATGCCAGTGATAAAAAATCGGTCCCTGCTGAAGCTGAAAAGAAGCAAAAAGACAGCCCCAAATCTTCCTGTCCGCAGCAATCCAAAAAGATAACTCAATCCCAGGTACCCAGAAAGAAAAAACAAAACAAAAAAAGAGAAAATCCGGAAACTATCCTGTTCAAGAAAAAAGAAGTCATTTTGGAAGATTTGTTGAAAGACTACAGTCAGTTGCAGAAAGGTGCTCCAAGTCTAAACGAGTATCAGAAAAAGGCTATCCGGCGCTATTATCGGGAAGAGGCACTAAAACCTTATCAGGCGGAGCTTATCAGATTGCAGAAATGCCTGGAAAGAAATGGTCGAAAGATGATCATTTTATTTGAAGGGCGGGATGCTGCCGGCAAAGGCGGCACGATTCGTAGGGTGAGCCGTTATATGAACGAAAAGCATTACCGGGTTGTTGCTTTGGGTAAACCAACTGATCGTGAGAAAACCCAGTGGTTTTTTCAGAAATATATAGCGCAGTTTCCAAGAGGCGGCGAAGTCGTTCTTTTTGATCGAAGCTGGTATAATCGGGCCGTTGTTGAGCCGGTTTTTGACTTTTGTACTCCTGAAGAATATAAGAATTTTATGAGGGGAGTTGTGGGTCTTGAAAAAGATCTGGTTCGCCAGGGTACCATACTGGTAAAGCTCTATTTTTCGGTAACCAATGAGGAGCAGGCCAGGCGCTTTGACAGAAGGAAAACGGATCCGCTCAGGCAATGGAAACTTTCGGAAATTGATGTTCAGGCTCAGGATCGCTGGGATGATTTTACCAACCAGAAATACGAGATGCTGAAGAGGACTCACACAAACATTGCACCCTGGACAATCATCCGCTCAAATAATAAACACGAAGCCCGTCTGAACGCGATGAAGGTAATTCTTAATTCTGTCCCCTATGAAAGAGGAAATGATAAACTTGATTTTGTGCCAAATCCCGACGTGGTCATCTCGGGTTCCCGTGAAAAAGAGATCATGGATGCACAGCGTATCAAACTGGGCAATTTTATCGGGTAACGGATTTTGTCCAGGAGCTTATGTCAAATCTGCTGCAGCCATAATATCCGGTACCAGTTCCTCTTTTCCGATAGCCATAATGTGGACACCGTCACACATTTTTTCGGCATGAATTCTTTTAATCATACGTCCCGCAATTTCTATCCCTTTTGATATTGCACCCCCCTTTGGCGCCTGGGAGATTTCATCGATCAGTGGCTGGGGAACATTAACGCCAGCGATGTTTCTATTCATAAATCTGGCCATGGGAGCAGATGTCAGCAGGATGATACCCGCTAGTATTTTCACCGGAAACTGCCTTGCATATTCCATAAATGTTTTCAATTTATCCAGATCATTTCCGCCAAGATCTTTCCCTTTTTCAAGGATCCTGACGGCAGCCAGAAGCTGGCTGGAATCAAGATCAAAAACACCTTTTTGAAGGATAAATTGCTATGGCAAGCCTGGCAAGGCCAAAGCGTGTTGCAAAGGAGTGGTTGGTCTTTCGTTAGTTTCTTCAGTTTCAATCGGAACAATCGCCACTTTGAACAAAGGTTCATCTTTATCGGTTGCCGGTTTTGAGCGTGCACACTGAACCGGCAATAAACAGTGCAGAAGTTCTTCGTAAGGTTTATTGGGTGACAAGCCCACATCACCAGCCTCGTACACTGTAAAATGCTGGTCAATGGTAGATGCAAGTTTAAAGTTTTTTGTATACTCCAGCGCCACCTTGCCATCTTCGGCGTTCTTTTTTACGATTCGTGAAGTGAGCCACTGATTTTTCTCCAAAATCATCGCGATCCGATTGCGTAGAAACTTAACCGGAGCATCGCCTTCGTACAGAGTTACTGTGGCCACAGGCGGCAGGTGCAGGTTTCCAAGTTCCCATTCGGTTAATTTAATAGTTACACTGTCATTAGGTTTATATTGATTGCTCATCTGGCGATTCCTCTCAGGCTATCCTGGATAGCTTATCTGTTAGTCCTTATATAATCAAATAGATACGCTCTACTTCGTACAGGAATCTATAGTGTTTTACCATCATTATTAAAAGCTGTTTAAATTAGTTGGTGGCAAACTCAGGTATTTCGGTTTTGAGTGCGATCTTTAAAACATTGAGCCATTATCACACGAGAGTATGGTATCCCTTGTGTCAGTGCTCTGATAGGTGCCATGGAAATCATCAAAGATGGTGATCTTCTTGAAGATGGCACGAATGGAATTGGAATATATATATATATATATATATAAATATAAGCATGCTTTGCGATTTACTAATACATTCATTACAATCTTCAGGCAATCAAACGGTAGAATAAATTCGTAAACGGTATTATTCAATAATGCTTAAGTAAGGGTCCCAAAACAAGCGACACTAACATAAACTTGGAGAGAGAATAAGAGTATGGAGATAGTTGACGGAGTGATGCAGATAAAACCATTTATGGCAGTTACCATAGGTATTGTCGTATTATTTTTAGGCAAACGGGTAAACGATGCTGTTAAAATTCTTAGAGAATACAGTATTCCCGAGCCGGTAACGGGAGGCTTGATTTGTTCTGTGTTGATTGCCGTAGTCTATTTAACAACGGGAATTGAAGTTGAATTTGACCTCGCAGCAAGAGATCTTTTTCTCGTTTATTTTTTTACGACTATCGGAATCAATTCAAGTTTAAAGGACCTACTCGAAGGTGGTAAACCATTAGTCACACTTTTACTTATTACCATTGGTTTCATGATTCTACAGAATTTCACAGGCCTCACAGTCGCAAAACTCTTTGGTTTGCAATCTCAGGTTGGCTTGCTCGGAGGGTCCATTTCTCTTATTGGTGGACATGGTACTGCTATTGCCTGGGCACCAAGGGTCGCTGAGAGCTATGGAATATCCAATGCTATGGAGATAGGTATTGCATGTGCAACTTTTGGTCTGATTTTAGCAAGTCTTATGGGAGGCCCCATAGGTAAGTTTCTCATTACCAGGTATGACCTTAAGCCAGCAGCGCAGGAGTCAATGGTTGTTGGCGTATCGGACGAGAAGAAAGCTGATGAGAAGATAGACTACCTTGCATTTCTCGATTCGATTCTGGCGATTCATGTATGCATAATTTTCGGCATTATCCTAAATACAGCTATAGGAGAAGCAGGGTTGCAATTACCTGTTTTTGTGACGTGCCTTTTTGCTGGTATTATTATAACGAATATTATCCCAAAGTCTTTCCCAAGATGGACGGGGACCCAATGGCCAAGTAGGAAACCTTCCATTGCATTGCTCGCAGACATCTCACTGGGAACTTTTCTGGCCATGTCTCTGATGAGCATGCAGTTATGGACTTTGGTCGATTTGGCTGGACCAATATTTACAATTCTGGCTGCTCAACTATTGGTTGCAGTGCTTGTTACACTCTTTATAGTTTTTCCAGCAATGGGCAAAACTTATGATGCAGCTATTATCTGTGCTGGATTTGGAGGAATTTCCCTTGGCTCAACGCCAACTGCGATGGCGAATATGTCTGCTGTGTCAAAACGATATGGCGCATCCCACTTAGCTTTTGTCATTGTGCCTCTTGTTTGCGCTTTCTTTATTGATCTTGTTAATGCCGTTATGATTCCATTCTTTTTGTCGAGTTTTTAAATGAGGTATCATGAAGAGAGGTTTAATATTTTCTTATTCAAGTGAATATAGAGCTCCTCATGTTGTGGATTATCAAAACAACAGAGAGTTCTCCTTGTTTTATATGCTTAAGTTGCAATACAACATTTCCACTTGATGAAGTAAGACCAAAGCCCAGTGGTAGAAATACAGTATGCTCTTGAGTTAAGACAAGAAAACCGATAATCAATGATGTGACTCTGACTGCAGAAAAAGACCCATTGCAGGTTAGCCTAATTTAAAACAAAAACTAAATCTGCGAGGTCTGTAATGACTATTTCCTCAAATGATAAAGACGTGATTGTACCTCTGCTATCAATAGAGTCTTCCAAAGCACTTTTAGAAGAATCAGGCATAACCTCAATAACCTTCTATAGTGGAAATTTGGCGCAAGCGACCCACCGCTGATTAAAACGTTTCGCTCCATTTTACCGATAGTTGGTGACTGATAGTACTTTCGTATCAAGCATTGATATTGGTAGTGTAAATCTCTTGAAAGTCCATTTCTACCTGATGTATACATTATTCCTGTTAAGTTTTAATCTGATCATACACAAGAACATACTAAGTCGTTAGGCTTATACGAACTCAGTGCAGCTTCTAAAAAGCTGTGATATGAAACATTTGAAATACGGGGAGGAATAGCGATGTTGCGAATCAACAATCTGTTTAAGGCAATAACCACACTCATTTTTTTAACGGCCATGACTGTCAATTCTCAGGCAGCGCAACAAGAGATTCCAATGGGAAAAGGCGCAGATGTAGGAGTGCGGCCATTCTATTTGGTTGATGACATGGAACAGGGAAGATTAAAAACAGAACTGGCCCAATGTAGCCAGATGGTGTTTATGAAAACCGATTTTTCCATCGGCCACCGTGGGGCCAGTATGCAGTTCCCAGAGCACACCAGAGAATCCTATATTGCTGCCGCCCGCATGGGTGCAGGCATCGTTGAATGTGACGTAACTTTTACAAGTGATAAACAACTGGTCTGTCGGCATTCTCAATGCGACCTGCAATCGACCACCAATATCCTTACCATCCCTGAATTGGCTGCAAAATGTTCGGAGCAGTTTACTCCGGCAGAATTTGATGAAAGTGGTAAATTGGCAAAAAAGGCTTCAGCCAAATGTTGTACAAGCGATATTACCCT
>CAXMTO010000110.1:0-8616 GCA_964196355.1 uncultured Myxococcota bacterium | reverse complement strand
ATTTTATGTGTATTTTAAGAATATTATCTCGGTCCGACCCTAGGGGCAGGGCGGGAAAAATGGCGTGGCTTCCGGGATGCTGCTAAAGTAGAAAGTTTCTTCTTTTATCTGGCGCGAATGTTATAAATTTAGGAGCGTCCCCCAAGTCCCGTGATCTTATTTAGGATAAATCAATCTTTTCAATAGGATATCTTCAACGTTCTGCCTCCCATCCAAAACAGACAAAACATAAACTTTCATTTCTGATATTCTGTATATAATTCTCCAGGGAGGTATAATTAATTCGCGATATATCAAGATGCCTTGATCTTGAAGCTCTGGTACTATGTGGCCTCGTTCAGGAAAGGTGTAGAGGGTGGATGCTTTTTTTTTGATCTTTTTTAGTATTTTAAATGCATTGCCTGGGCTGTCATCTGCAATATATTCGATAATTCCCTTTAAATCATTTTCTGCAACACCAGCCCATTCAACTTTGAAGTTGTCGCTCATTTAAGCTTTTCTTTCAGTGAGTTTTCAATATCTTTGAATACATCCTCCTGTGATTTAGCCTTACCATTTTTAATGTCGGATTCACCCTGTGAAACCAGCTTCAATATGCCGATTGCATTACGCATATTTTCATAACTTTTAGGATCTTGAAGCACAGCTCTTGGTTCTCCATTCTGTGTTATTATGACAGGGCGATGGGTTTCGTTGATTTGATTAAGCAAATCGGCTGCCTTTGACTTAAGATATGTAATAGACTTTATGTCACTTGTAATATTCATTTTTATTGCCTCCAGTCCTCATATGGTACTAAATATAGACCGAAAGTCAAGTCTTAATTTTCGTGGACTGCTGCGCTTCAACGGCGAGGCGTTGCCGAGTCCGGCTGAAAGTGAAATGTTAGTGTTTGTCAGCGTGAAAACCGATACGGTTTTTTTGAGAGGTGGTCGCAATTTGCGACCACCTCGGTTTTTTCTTCTGCCGAAAGTTGAAGCATGAAATCATCTGGAAATCGATCTTTGTTCCGTTTAACCTGCTCATTCAGCCGTTTTGTCGGCACGCCGTAAAATTCTGCCAAATCCGCATCGACAATAATTTTTTCACCCCGGATAAGCAAGATACGCTGCTCTATTTTTCCAACAGGAACGATCGCCTTTTTCTCAGGCGTGGATATTAAGTCCATTATTTTCAGAGTTTAGCCGGTCGCAAATTGCGACCTCTTTTTATAGACACTAACTAGTATTATTGGACCTAAATATTTTGGTAAACAGGTAAAAAGTGAGTGCAATAAAGTTTAAAGAAGATTGTTGCCTTATAGCAAATATTTAAGGGACTTCCGTTTATCATCTTCCTATTGTAAAACTTTATAACTTAAGTATGTCCTCCATATTCCTCGGGAGCATCTATTCGAACTTTTCGCGTCATGAAATTTATGCACCCTATTTCATTGATCCATAAAGGAGGTTAGACATGCGAGTACTTCACCTGGGGAGGGTTTGTATTGTCCAGCGAAACAGTTAGATGATAGTGCTCGTCGGTCCGATAATATTTTCGGCCTGCGTTCGTGAAGGCAGTCAGCACCTCGTCGTGTGGATGCTTGTAGTCCTTTCTGTACATACAACTAATGCCGAGACCGGCCGTGGCAGGGCAGTTCGGTAACCACGTCGGCTGGTCCTGACCGTCTAGACTGCCGTTTCTCGAACCATGGTGAGGCACCTTAAAAAAAACGGTATCCTGTGGTATATTAGCAGCAATGTCATCCCACACCTCTTCCTCTGCATCACCTGTCAGGACCACGGATGTGTTGCCGAACTTAAGGGTCAGAACGACTGAGTTGTTGTTTTCATCGTTCGAGATCTGATTGTAATGCGGCCACAGCACCGCCATGCTGACATCCCCTAATGACGGCAGGATCTTGGTGCTATTCACGGCTTCACATTGTGCGGCCTTCGAATTCGCACGTCCGCAATACCGAATCAGTGGGGCATTAGGCCCTAGCCGGTTCGACTTGGGATGCCAGAAGTGCGTAGTGCCATACTTGCGTATAATCCCTTCCAAACCTTTGCCGTGATCGTCATGCCCGTGGGTTAGCAGCACAAAATCGAACAGCGGCTCAGGTATATCTTCCCGCTTAAGTCTGAAAAACCGCTCAATGAAAATACGGGTAGATTTAATTTCTTTCGAGTCATTGGAATCGATGAGACCGTAATGATGATTGTCTGCCGCGTCCACGTGCTCTATGAAGATCGAATCGCCCCAGCCCACGTCGATCAGAGTTATGTTCAGGATTCCCATTGCTATTCCCTCCACTCGAGTTTGAGACTCTCATTTTTCGGATAAGCTGCTATGGCATTTTCCACGATTCCGTCGGTCCATTTCGCAAAGGCAATCGTCTCGATTTCGGAAAATGTTATGAGGTTATGCTTTTCGTTAAATCGAGAAATGCCTGCGTCCAGAGTAGCGTCGTCCCGGCAGAGCAAGTACAGCTTGATGAATAAACCAAAGGGGACTCGATAGATATCGCCCCTTTCAGGCGTTTTGTTGAAGAGTTTGTTCGGGATCCAGAGGTTATCCGAGTCAACGTAGAGCGATTTATGACGTTCTACAGTCCGAAAGAGTTCTTCAACCTGGTCCGGCGTTTCGAAATATTCTTCCATGTCGGTAGGCTTGTGAAGCACACCGGAAAACTCAAGCGGTAATACCGGTATGCCGAGGTTACGGTGATCGATGGGAATGTCGGGGGACGGTTCGATCGCTTCGACATAGAAATAGGCCGCCCTTGTCATCATGAACTCGCCTAGATCCTTGCGATCGTCGACCATTACGGGAATTGATTTCGCTTCCATATGCGTCTCCTTTACGACTAACTAGAATATGGGACCTAAATATTTTGATAAACGGGTACAAAGTGAGTCCATTGAAATTGAAGCTTTCTGCAGCACCGCAGAGTAGGGCTCAATACGCTAGTCGAGAATCTTCGCAGGTAGAGGAAATCAGGTCAGTATTTGATGAGATCAATTTTGCAGGTCAAGAAAGAATATTCCCCCTTTAGCATATGTATTATATGATTTCAGGTATTATGCGGCGATGCCCATGGTGATCCATTCTAACCTTCAAACAGGCGTCGTCACACTATCTGCATGCTTAGATGAGATTCTACTTAATATAGCAACAAGCATACCAAAACGCAACATGTTGAAAATATTATGGGTTGAAAAAATAAGACGACTTTGGTGCACATTTTTTTGTGCAGCACGCACAATTTTCTGTGCAAAACAGGTGGCAAAAATGACGGGTCTTACGGAAGGCTGTTAAAACAGAAGGTCTCTTTTCTTTTATCTGGCACGAATGTTAATTATTTAGAAGCGTTATCCCCCTTTATTCACAATTCGAGGTTTGGCACCATCCCTCCTCATAAAATCATGTCAATCAATATATCAATACCCGTCCCCAATTTTCCTGTCGTTTCGATAGCTAAGCCATCCGGGCATACCCTCGACCCCCCCTTTTCAAAAGGGGGAGGTTCTTGAGAAATTGGAATTATTTATGTGGGGAACTATAAGTAATTTCAGAAAAACACCCCGCCAGATTCTTTAATGACTTCATCGATCTCCTCACCGAAATGATCTAAAAACTTATCCATTTTATTACCTTCGCATTTCATTATTTTCTCGGCAATATCTGAAGCTTTTGAGTAGGCATGTTCAAATTTGAGATCGTCCAACCCGCTGATTTCTTTTGCCTCTTCTTTTGTGATATGACCTGAGTGAGAAAAAACAGATGCAAGAACGCCAGTTATGTGTTTAACTCCTTCTTTAGACATAATATCCTCCTTAATAGTAGACTGGATGATTTTGTGCTCGCTTATGTCTTTTCAAGCGCTGCACGCAATTCGGACTCTTCATCAGCTGTTAAAGATGTCTGAATAACCTTGCCTTTAAAATGCTTCAGCCGTTCAAGGACTTTGTCTGGAGTTGCCTTTTTTACCAGAATAAAAAGCGCAGATGTTCCGGGCTTAAATGTCTCACCAAGATCTTTCATAAATTCATTGCTAATCCCAATGTCTGAAAGCGCACCAGAAATAGCTCCTGCGCCAGCGCCCACCGCCGCACCCAACAGCGGATTAAGGAAAATCATGCCGATCAGCATCCCCCAAAAGCCTCCCCCGGCAGCACCTGCAGCAGTCAAGTTGACAGCGTGATGCAATTTAACCTTTTCTTTCTCGTCTTTGGTTACTATCACCACATCTTCCATTTCAATGAGGTATTCTTTCTGCATTTTTGCCAGAGCGGCACGCATTTCAAATGCCGTATGCTCATCATCAAAACCAATCACTACCAGATTGCTCATATTTGCCTCCTTTCTTCAGTTTAGATACGCCACATTTAACAGTAGAATATATGTATTATACTGAAAAATCAGCGAAATCAAGACTAAATACATTATTGAATTATGAAGGAATGCACACTCTTTAAACAGTGCTCAGTGGTTCATATAAAAAACAATGTGGGATTCGATCAATATTCCTCAATCGAATATAATAAGGCGGATGCATATATTGTGGTCTGCCTTTCAGTCTTCAAACTTTTGATATATTGAGAGTATCTTACAAAAAACGGTCTTGCCAAAACCACAGATTCAAGCACCTCAATTTCCGGTACATATATCCTATTTCTTACAAAATTGCAAAAAAGGCAGATCCCCCCAAAAGTTTGCCATATAAAAATCAAGTGAATTGATTGGTTGTCCCAACGATTTTAGTCACATCCTTCGTTCGCAACGACAATCCGCCTAACAGGCTGGACATTTGCAAACTGATGACTATTTTTCTTTGTGTTGTTTTTCGAAAAATGCAATACTTCAAGCTAAAATCATTAACATATCGACTGAAAACAACGGCTGAAAGGGTTCATCTATGAACATAGTAAATCGGAGGCTGAGAAGCTAATGTCAGCGGAAATTATCATAGTATTGGTAATTTTAGCAGCTGTTATTGTGTTGCTTGTAACAGAATGGATGCCTTTGGAGGTTTTAGCACTGCTTGTTTTGGGTGTTTTGGCGGTCAGCGGAATTGTCAGTCCCACCGAAGCCTTGGCCGGATTTAGCAATCCTGCTGTGGTGACCATCTGGGCGGTTTTTATTCTCAGCGGGGGCCTGACTCGCACCGGTATCGCCAATATCCTCGGTCGCCAATTGATGAAGGTTGCTGGACGTAAAGAATCGCTTTTGGTGGTGATCATCATGGTCGTTGCTGGCGCACTTTCAGCGTTTATGAACAATGTTGCTGTGGCTGCCCTCATGTTGCCGGTTGTAATGGATATTGCACGCAAAACAAAACGTTCACCTTCAACCTTGTTGATGCCGCTTGCTTATGGGTCATTGCTTGGGGGACTGACCACCATGATCGGCACACCACCCAACATCCTGGTCACTGAAGCGCTGCGCGAAAACGGCCTGACACCCTTCACACTGTTTGATTTCACTCCGGTGGGACTGGCGGTTATGTTTTCCGGTATTGCATTTGTCACCTTTATCGGAACGCGTATCCTCCCTAAACGTAACGTGGCAAAAGAAACATCCAGAACACACCAGGATTTTCGCTCACAGTATGAACTGCAAGAGCGTTTGTTTAAGATCAAAATACCGACAAATTCGGTCTTGGTGGGCAAAACGATTGCCAAAAGCCGCCTGGGTTCTGGATTGGATCTCAACGTGGTGGGCATCACTCGAGGCAATCAGACCCTGTTAGCCCCGGAGATAACCGAAACCATTCAGCGAAATGACGTGCTGATTGTTGAGGGACGTTTGGAGCGGATTCAGGAATTGAATCATTGGGGCCAAATGTTGATCGAAACCGAAACCATTGGAGTCGATGACCTTTTCGCCCATGGAATGCAAGTCGCCGAACTTCAACTCAGTCCGAACTCCGCTTATGCCAATCAGACTTTATCTAAAATCGGCTTTCGCAATCGGTTTGGTCTCAACGTGCTGGCTATTCAACGAAAAGGTCACCAAATTGATGAGAATTTAAAAATCCAGTCGCTTAAAGCCGCCGACGGTTTGCTTGTTCATGGTCCGGCGGCGCAAATGAAGACATTGGAAAACGATACCAATTTCCTGCCGCCTAAACAATTGAAGCCCACTATGTTGAGGAGCAACTATCCGCTGGATAAACGCCTGCGCCAGCTACGGGTACCGGAGGCCTCTAAACTCATAGGGTTAAGCTTAAACGAAAGTCGTCTAGGTGATGCCGTTGATGTACAGATTCTTTATGTTGTTCGCCAAAATGGTACTGCCTTTGTCCCCACATCCAAGGACTGTTTTGAACCCGAAGACCGCCTGGTTGTATCTGGATCCTCCGACATGATCTCCATCCTGCAGATGCAAGGCCTTGAAGGCGTTTTTGTCGAAGACCAATCTCACCCTATAGATCTGTCGGTGCTTGAAGATGATCAGGTAGGATTAATTGAGGTGATGCTCTCTCCGCATTCGGTGCTATCCGGTATAACTCTAAGCCAGATGAATTTCCGCGAAAAATACGGCTTGTCCGTACTTGCCATTTGGCACAAAGGCCGTGCCTATCGTTCCGACCTACGCAATATGGCCCTACAGTTGGGTGACGCCTTATTGTTGTACGGACCTTGGAAAAAATTGATCGTTTTGGGTCGGGAGCCTGATTTTCTTGTTCTTACCGAAATCGCTCAGGAAGTTCCCAGAGAAGAAAAATCTAAACTTGCCTTGATCATTATGATAGCAGTGCTTTTGCCGGTAATTATGGGATGGCTCCCAATTTACATTGCTGTGGTCATCGGTGCCGCTTTCATGATCTTAACCAAATGTTTAACCATGGAAGAAGCCTATCGCTACATTGAATGGAAAGCAGTATTTTTAATTGCCGGAATGTTGCCGCTGGGCACAGCTTTAGATAAGTCCGGTGCAGCTCGTCTTTTAGCCGAAGGCGTTGTGGATTCACTGGGGCCTTTCGGTCCGTATGCGGTGTTGTTTGGACTTTTGGTGATCACGTTTATAGCAACCAGTATTATCCCCACTGCTGCCCTGGTGGTACTCATGGTGCCGATCGCCTTGAAAACCTCTGCCAGTCTGGGAATATCTCCACATGCCTTGATGATGGGTATCGCCATGGCCGCATCTTCCAGCTTCACATCCCCCATCTCGCATCCAGCGAACGTCTTGGTGATGGGACCGGGCGGCTACCGTTTTACTGATTATCTGAAAGTCGGTGTCCCACTGACATTAATAGTACTATTGGTGTTGATGTTGATTTTGCCTATTTTCTGGCCGTTAACGTCTTGACCTTTTTTGGGTTTTAAGTTTGGAAACCTTATGCTATCAGGAGGTTATTTATTTACTATGACATAGATCATTTTGTTCTACAGCAATCCTCGTACCCTTGGGGGAATAACTTTCTGTTATTTTATTATATAACGTTGGTGAAAGATTGACAGAATTTCTCCTAATCACATAATCTTTTTAACTTTTCACCAACGTCCCCCACTCCGTGTCTATTTTCCTGTCCAAATCTTTTGTTGGAGCATCCTGAGCATTTAGCACAATCAAGAATACGCAGGGCCAGACTACCAATGCCCGATTTGATACCAACCTCAATATCACGAATAATTTGTTCAATATTATAGTCATAATGAAACACCTCAACACTTATATCTTTCAGATTTTGTATTCAAAGAGGGCCTAACGGCTATGCTGATCTGCGAAGGTGAAGCGGCAGCGAAATCCCAGTCAGTTTCCAGCTCGAGGTTAAGTGCAGGTGGCGCTTTTATCCCAACTCTCTTTCTATTAAATCATGTGCGTATTCAAAATTATCGTTTGTAACATGAATGGGCGTGCCAAATTTTATTTCTATCGTGGAGAATGGGCAAGCAAATTTCTTTCGATCCCAAGTTTTCAGTTCGTGAAAGCTTGATGATGAAAATCGCAAAGCAACAACCGGCACACCACTTTTCAAAGATAAATGTAAAATTCCCTTCTTAAGGACAAAGGCCGGACCATGTGGTCCGTCAGGATTTAGAACGGTTGAATACCCCTTCCGCAAGTCATCTGCGAGCAGTTCAGCCGCATCGCGACCTGAATGCCCTGTAGAGCCCAAAATTATTTTTTTGACGCCCATCAAACGCAACAGAACATGTATTGGCTTCATGTACCAGACAGGATGTTGCATCCATGCCTGGGGGGCACGATCAAGAACAGCAGGGATGAAAGGTGTTCCACTTATCAGCGCCAAAGGAACGAAGCTGTGCCACAAACAGAAGATATGATTTGAATCTTTCCTGAGCTTCTCACGGCCTGAAATCTTTAGTCTAGTAGTAACTTTCAGGATCAAAAGGAAAAAAAACAATAATAGTCCCAAACCGTATCCATAAAGGTAAAATTGCGGTCGAATGATAATAGGCACTTTATCGACCTGATATCGAGAGAGTATCGACCTTTTCACGTTTTTTATAACACCTAACTTTTAAATGCGTTGAAATAATTATCGCATATTAGATATTAGAAGGAAACTACAGATACATTGAGACTGTCATAGAAAATCAAGAGCTTGATAACGTGACGAAATTGCAGTTGGTTCAACCGCTATCGTTTGGTGATACGGTA
>CAXMTO010000109.1:0-7520 GCA_964196355.1 uncultured Myxococcota bacterium | reverse complement strand
ACCCTCAGCGCATACTGGATTCATCTCATCAGTCCCGTGCCCCATTCCATTGCGTTGCCCTTGACCGAAGGGTTGAGCAGCAATGCCGTATGTTCAGACAAACGTATTCTATCGATTGTCCCCCAGAAACTGCTCAGTCCCAGGGAGGCGATTCGAACGGCGCTGGATAAAATCATCGAGGAGCAGGTGGACACCTGCTGGGCCGATGCCGGAGAAATCTTAGCGCCGGAATGGGCCCATTGCGGGGATGCGGATTGGGCGGGCGGCACCATTATGCAATGCGGATATCGGGTTCGAATAAACGCCCCATTGGATGACGTCTGGCTCCCCATCAGCAGGATCGGCGGTCATGAAGGTTATTATTATGCCGATGGTTTGTGGTGGTTGCGCGGTCTGCTGGATCGATTGTTCGGCGGTGTTGGATTGCGTCGAGGGCGGCGTCACGCAACCGAACTGGGGGTTGGAGACGCCCTGGATTTTTGGCGGGTACTGGATGTCGTGCCGAAAGAGAGACTGGTTCTACTGGCTGAAATGAAGGTTCCCGGCGAAGCCTTGCTAGAATTCAAAATCGATTCAATGGGAGATCACTCCACGGATTTGCAGATGCTGTCGCGGTTTTTACCCAAAGGGTTGTGGGGGATACTTTACTGGTACACGCTCTATCCGTTTCATGAAAAGATTTTTTTTGGAATGCTCAAAGGAATTGCCGGGGCCATTGAAAAACCGATTGTATCCGGCCCTGAGCGTTTTACCCCAAGACTCCACGGTTCGTGTGCATTGCCTTCAGGATAAACACTTTTCAGATAATTGAATATTCGAGTCATATCTTTGGACGAAAAGGGGCGGCATATGATCTGCCCAAAATCTTCATGGAAATGTCAGATCGGCTTAAATCAAGAGGATGTATCCTAACAAAGAACACCCCTCGACGTTGGCAACATCAGGGTTCATTTTTGAAAATCTGCATATAAAAGTGCTCACCCACTTGTATTGTATTTATAGGAGCCAAAGGAACTATGTCCTTCAGTTCTTCAGGAGAAAACCTTATTTTCAAGGGAGGCCCGAATGGGGTTTCTTTCTTTTCTATTTCAACAATTGCCAACAGCGCAGTTGGTTTGAGAAGGCGTTTGACTTCCTGTAAGAAGTGCTGCATTTGCTGCTTGGAAAACCCGTGAATCACTGCCGATAGATAAATAAGGTCCACAGATGTAGGCTCGAGCGGGGTCGGCGTCGTTATATCGCCTTCCATCGCCTCGATATTGGTGCCTCGAGTTTCTTTTCCGAGAACTTCTATAACGTATTTATCTGGGTCCAGTGCATACACTTTCCCGGATTGGGCAACCGCATTTGAAAACATCTTGGACATATATCCATTGCCGCACCCCGCATCGAGGACTGTTTGTCCGGCCTTAATGTTCAGCGCATTCAATATCAGCTCTTTGTCCAAACGGTCCTCTGTGGACTTTCCTCTATGGTTGTGTCTTTCTTCCCCTGAGGTATCCCTTTTCGCCACTTCGGCTTCTTTAGTCATTCTTGATTTCCTTTTACAAAGCTATTCGTGGTGCACTTTCAGCTTGAATTCATATAGTATCATATGCAAAGAGGAAATATATTGCTCTATACCTTCCGATCTATAGGAGTAGGTTTTTCTTTGCAAGCGAAGGGCATATGGATGTTATGCTTAAATGGATCATGTTCGGAACCGCGGAATCTCGAAATTCTCACAGGCAATTAAGTAACGATAGCCGTATTCAATGACAGGCTCCTTTTGCTGATTGGCAACCTTGCACTTGATTGACGCAAAACCCCGGTCCGGTTTACTACGTGATCTTTGTAGCTCCGTCCAACAGGCATTTACCGAAAGAACATCACCGGGACGAACCGGATTGAACATTTTGACCTCATGCATGCCGACACCGCTTAGAATTGCTACATTGCCTTGTGCTTCTACGACGACACGTGTGCAGGCCGAGAGGGTATGAAGAGAAGATGCAATCAGTCCGCTAAAAAGCGATTCACTCGCAGCGTTCTCATCAATATGGAACAGTTGCGGATCAAATTTTTTTGCAAAGTCGATAATAGCCTCTCGCGTCATTACGACAGGCTGACAATCAAGATGTTCTCCATCCCTTAGATCGTCGAAATATCTTCTTTCCATTTGAAAAATTTCCTCGAATTAAATGTATAACGCTGCTAATCAGCCGCGCGGTTTTTTGCGTCAGCTGAATTAGCCTTGTTAGCTGGAGACGCAGCCCTTTAATTTACTTTAACGATATCATCCGGCTTCCACTCCCCGTTAAAGTACGGCTCCAGGGGACCATAGAGCCTGATGTAGATGAACCAGCCTTCACCGGGAATGGTCTTGATCCAGTTCTTCTCTTTGCCTATCGGGGGTTTCGGCGCGAACCAGATGTCGACAGAACCATCCTGGTTCACATCAGGTATGTCGTAGGAGCTGATGCTAGGCTTTGGAGTGCCGTTCTGCAGAAGTGAGCGCGTGTCAGGATGATAGGCTGTCACTGACCAGAAGTTTTTGGCTGGAATTCCCTTAGGCAGGTGCAGTTTGTAGACGGAATCGCCCATCACAAAGTTGTCGTCTGCATCCCGGTAGCTGGCGAGATACTGTGATCCGGCCCCCACCATTTTTGCTGCCATCGCCGGCGTAACAACGATGGCCTCGTAATGAAAAAGGGTCCGAGCGTCGAGCCACAGGGCGTCACCGGACATGAAATCGTGCTGTCCTCCGAGGAATATTACCTCGTACTTGCGGTCTGGGTATCGGCGTACGCCATCCAGGCGGTTGTCATAGGCGTTGGCCTTGGCAATCGTATCACCGATTTGCACACCTTCTGCCAGAAGTTTTTTCATGCGCCCATCCGGGGTGAATGGCTTGCCTTTCTCAATGCCCAACGATTTGAGTAGACCCAACTCATATGCTGTGAATGCAGAGGCGGGCTCGTACTGGACGATCTGGTTGAGCATGTCGAAATAGCTGGCATCGCGCGGGTGGGTAGTATCGCCGCCCTTAAACGACACACTGACATACTTAGCGTCCTGGCGCGGGCCACTGGCCAACGGATAGACCCGAAACCTTTTGCGGTAGTACTCCAGGGCCTTGTCGCCGGTGCCGGTGTCCTCAACGAAGCCGCGCACCATGACCCAGTTGCGGTAGGTTGGACATTTTACGATGAAATAGCCAACTGGCACCTCCCCCTCATACCCCGGAGGCAGAAGCAGGTATTTGCCACCCTTGCCTTTGTCAGGGCCAACGTTGCCTAAATCTGTCAACCATCGCTGCCAGCCGTCATCCACAATTCCCAGAACATTGGGAGGTGTCTCCACGACCGTTGGCCCGTCCTCCTTCAAATCAACGTTGACCGTTGAGTAAATGCTCTCGGTATTATAAGTCAGACCGATCGCCCCGACCTTACCGATGCCAGGTTCGACGTATACGCCCACGTCACCGGGATTCGGCATGCCATAATCTCTGCCTAAAGAGTCTAAAATGGCATTGACCGACATCATAGGCATAAACTCGAGATAAGCCTGCGTCGCCCGCTGGACATCGAGCTGGTCAAATGCTTTGTCGATGGTGGCCTGTGTTGGGTAGCCGCCGACGAATTCGAGTTCTCCGATTCGAGTATTTATCTTCGCAGAGGTATTCTCATAGCCCTGGGCATAGGTCATGCTCGCCCCAAGAATAATTAAAGCAAATCCGATTAACCATTTTGTCATTGTTCATCATCCTTTGTTTTTTCTAATTTGTTAAACCAGCTAACGCTGAAGCTGAGACGCGCGGAAGAGCGCCAGCGATTCCCGAGTCGATCCCCAGCGACTGGTTATTTTTGATTTAGTAGGAGACTCACATTCTTAAAATCCTCAGAAGAAAGCTCAAAATCAAAGATGCTGAGGTCTTCCCTCATGTGCTGCTCAGATGACGTTCCTGTAAGCGGCACAATGCCAGATTGACTAAGATATCGAAAAAAGATTTGCGCTTCAGATTTTTTGTACTTCTGAGCAATGGTTCGAATGGTATTGCTGGCTAGAATATGAGGATTTGCAGTGAGAGTCCAAAAACTCTGGTAAATAACTCCATGATTAGAGCACCAGTATCGCAAGTCTGCATCATACCCCGTTTCCTGATAAAACCGATTTTGTACAACTGCTGGCTTCACGTTGGCATCGGTATAGAGTGACCTAATCACTTCAGTATCGTAACAGTTGCTGATTCCCAACTGACGAGCTCCACCAGCCTTTTGAATTTTTTCCATTGAGCTCCAGGTCTTCATCAAAAGCGAGTGGGGTGCCATTGGTGAATGAAGTACTAGAGAATCTACATATTCTGTTTGTAGGTTTTTTTTCGATGCTTCAAAGGATTGGGCGACCTGCAGCTCAACAGGGGAATTCTTATCGTATGGGACGTGTCTTGGATCCTGACCAGAAAGTGGGGTGAATTTGGTTTGTAGGAACAAGACCTCACGTTCGATACCATGATCTTTCAGTCTTTGAATCGCTACTCCTACCAGTGGCTCGTTATAGTGTTTCGGTTGGCAAGCGGTATCGATCCCCCTAAACCCTGTTTGGATGGCTTTCACAATCAGGTCTGCCGTACGGTCCTTTTTCCAGGCCGTCCCGTAAATAATCCGTGGCATTTTTACTCCGGCAGAAGTTGTTAACCATTTCTGATCTACCATTATTAAAACTCCTATAATTAGTACCCTACAGCTAATATGCTGTCATGTTTGTGCAAAATATTATGCAACTATCTATCGGCTATATTTTTGGCTTCGGCTCTGCCCGTTTAGGTATAACGGAGAGTTCACCGGCGGCGGGTATTACACTGAATAATTTTAAAAGCGATGAATAGATTTCAAACAAAATATTTCAAAGAGGACGATGATTTCCGCTGTCCGAGTGGAACGCCTGGTTATATTTTATCTGTTGGCATCCCGCCTATGGCTAATCCTTAGAACAAGAGCCGTGTTTTCAGTAATAGTGTAGATGACTCGATAGTCCCCAATTCTAAATTTCCGCAAGCCTGCGAATTTTCCTGTTAATAGTGGAAAATTATCTGCCTTTTCAGGTAGATCCTGCTCTATTTTGTCCAGAATTCTTTCGGCATCATCTTTGCTTAATTTCTTCAGGTCTCGGGAAACAGACTTTTTGAATGCAAGTTTATAGCTCAAGCTCTTTCCTCATGTCTTTGATGGAAAAAACCGGGTCAGATGTGTCATGCAACCGATCAATAGCAACTTGAATGTCGGCAAGTTCTGCCAAATAAGCCTCAAGAGCCTTTTGAATGTGAAAAGATTTAGGTCTTTCTGTTTCCTCTGAAATTTCAGACAGTTTCGATGCGAGTTCATCTGGTATTCTTACTGATATTGCCGTGCTCATACATCACCCCCAATGTATTTTAATGTAATACATTGTAAGCATTGTCGGAACAAAATGCAAGATTTTTTATTGGTTAGAAAAATATAACGTGGGCATAACCTGCTGAGATGAAGCGCAGCGAAATCTCAGGCAGCGTTCATGCAATGGTTATAAGCTTCTAATATTTAAATTAAAATTCTCTATTGACAACAGACAATTCATGGCGTACTATATGCACAAAAAGTACCAATTGTACATACCAAACGATTGAGGTGATTATCATGCTCAAAAAAATAACAACTGCTGATGCAAGAAAAAAATTCGCAAATATTATTAACCAGGTAGCTTTCGGCAATGAATCCTTTGTTCTAACTCGTCGGGGGGAGCCTATTGCTGCTATTGTTTCTATGAAAGAGCTTAAATTGTTGCAAGATTTAGAGGACCACATTGATATAGAAGATGCGTGGAAAGCTAAAAATGAAACTGGCGAGCCGATCCCCTGGGAAGATCTGAAAAAGGAACTCGGACTTTGAAATATAGGATAGAGGTCAAAAGGTCTGCGGCAAAAGCGCTTAAGAAGATTTCCAAGCCTGACCAAAAACACATCAGCAAGGCAATTGACCATCTCGCTGAAAACCTTCCGAACCCGGATACAACCAAGATGAAGGGAGACAATCCCTTTCACAAAATTCGGGTCGGAGATTATCGGATTGTTTATGAAATTCAAGATGATATCCTATTGATTCTGATTATCAAAATCGGCCACCGCAAAGATATCTACAGAAGCCTCACCTAATTTCACACCTCTCTTCTTTCAGCCTTATAACGGCTGCGATCACCTGCTCGCCAACCAGTTGGCACTCAATTTTCTGGGGAAGGAAATATTTGAATTGCCACCCAAAAAACGGCAGGGCTCGCGGGTCAGCGTGAATTACATTGTTATATAGAGTTTTAGTCCTTATTGGTTGTTTTCAAGCGTTCACCGATTAGACGACCGATTCGCACTGCTTCTTCCCATACCTCTTTCTGATCCTCAACCTGTGAGTATCGGAAATCGGATGTCCTGGCATCAGGACCGTACATTACTTTCAGTCCACTCATTTCGCACTCATCGCCCTCGCCACATGTCAAACAGGGAAGATTTCCCTGAACCGTTAATTGCCCGATAAGATCCATGCGTTCATAATCCCTTAACTCGGCAGCCAATGATTGATTGACGTTATCCAAGGCATCGGGCTGCAGGCCGGTCAGAACCGTTGCGCACAGTTTGCCCCTGAGCAGGTTGTTCACATGTCTCAGCGACCAGAATCTTTCAAGAAGCGCTTTTGTGAAACCGTCTATCTGTCCATAGGGAATATATGCGCCGATAATCAGCGCCTTGGCTTTTTTGATTTTTTCTGAGAGTTCCGGAAAATCATCTTTAACTTTGCAGAGGTTGTCCGGAACACATTTTTTACAGGCAAGGCAGGGTCTGACATTAATAGTGCTAAGTTTCACAAATTCGGATTCAAGCCCGGTTGCATTTAATACAGCTTTAACGAGTCGGTCCGTGTTACTATTTTTTATAGGACTCCCGGAAATACCCAATACTTCAATACGCATCATAATTTTCCTTTCGATTTATTAAGCCATATAGATGTTGGACACTTTTAGAATTAAAATAGCCTTTGTAGGATGGAATCGCCTAGGCGGTCAAACCTTGAATTGTGAATATAAGCAGCATGCACGGGTATCCTTCGAAACCATTTGAAAGCGTTGAACAGGCGCAGTCATGGGTCGATGGATTCGTCTTCTGGTACAATACACAGCATCTGCACAGTTCGATTCGTTTCGTTACTCCTGATGATTGTCATTTTGGCCGCGAGCAACACATCCTCACCAACCGACGGAAAGTGTATGAAAAAGCCCGAAGTCGAAATCCGAAGCGATGGTCAAAAAATATACGTAATTGGAACCCAGTGCATCAGGTTTGGCTGAATCCTGAAAAAGGGAACGACGCTATCCAGGTGCACTGTTTAAAAAAGGCGGCCTAAGCTTTGGATCGGGTGACAACTTCCTTGACACCCGCCGAAAGTGCCACCGGCGCAACACATTTAACATTTAAATTGATAGAATATATTAACATTTATGTCAGATGTTCTAAGCCA
>CAXMTO010000108.1:0-10634 GCA_964196355.1 uncultured Myxococcota bacterium | reverse complement strand
CGAGGCGCCGGGCATGAAGCTGTAGTAAGCTACTGCAAATGCTCGGCAACGAAGCAGCTGCGGAAAAATCTGTTGGCCCGAAGGGTAAACTTTTTATTTGAAACAAAATACAGTCTGGTATCTGAGGGCTAGTAAATTTCTATTCAGTGCCTGATATTGCTGTTCAAATCAAAAAGTTTATGAGAAATGCGGGCTAACTCGTCTCTATCAAAGATATAGCTGTCCCGACAGAACTGGCAATGGACTTCAGCTCTGCCCTCCTTCTGCAGGAGTTGTGATAGATCATCATAGCCAAGAGAAAAGAGAGCACTCTTCATTTTTGTTTTACTGCAGCTGCACGAATAGAACAGTTTTCTGCTGCCTGTCTTTTTATGAGGTACGTTCTTAAAGAGAGTGGAAAGAATATCTCCAGGATCTTTTCCGTTCAGGAAAAATTGAGACGGGGATGGCAGCTGGCCTATCTCTTTTTCAATATGTGAGAGTGTGTTTTCGTTTGCAGGAGGGAGTGACTGAATCAAAAAACCTCCTGACGCCGTAATTGAAGCGTCGCTGTTGATATGCATGGTGACTGCGATGGCTGAGGGCGTTTGTTCGGATGTGGAAAGATAGTACGCAAGATCTTCACCGATCTCGCTGGTGTTGAGCTGTATGGTTCCTGGATATTTTTTGTTGTGGCCTATGTCTTTAGTCACCGTTAAAAATCCTGCTTTTCCGATACCGGATGCTACGTCGATGGATCCTTTTTTAAGTGGTATTTCGACATGGGGGTTGGCAATATAGCCTCGTACCCAGCCGTCATAACCCGCCTCAGTAATTATTTTTCCCAGAGGGCCATTACCTTCAAATTTGAGCTGGAGCGACTGGCCGTCTTTTAACAGAGCGGCAAGCAGAGCAGCCCCCGTCAGTGCCCTGCCCAGGGCAACTGCTGCCAGAGGTCCGACATCGTGCATCTTACAGGCCCTGGTGACGAGCGCCGTTGTGTTACAGGCGATGCCCAAAAAGCTTCCCGATTCGGAAATAACTCGTCTCAAAATGTCTGCCATAGATCTCTCAATACATAAAGGTGGGTGTCATAATTGAGTCTGGAGTCGCATTATAATGTCATATTGCTGCTGATGGACAGGATAATTTCAAATCTTCCAGTGGAGAGCACAAAATCCCCAAGTTTACGTTTACGTCTTAGTTAAAAAAAAGTATTGTGTCTGCATTCATAGTTTATAGCTTCGTGTCTGTTCATAACTTATGTAAATATGAGATAAAAGGAGGAGGGAAAATGATGCGTGCACTCTTACTGTGTTGTGTGCTGCTGACGGCACTGCCTGCAGGCGCAAGAGAAATTGCTGGAGTCGACGTTGCCGAGTCGCTGAAAAGTGATAGTGGAACAACCTTATACCTGAATGGCGCTGGAGTAAGAAGCAAGTTCTTCTTTGATATCTATATCGCCCAGTTATATATGGAGCATCCATCAAACAGTACTGAGGGGATACTTGGTGCAGAGGGACAGAAAAAGATAGTTATGCATTTCCTTTACAGTAAGGTGGAGAAAGGAAAATTGATCGATGGTTGGAATGAAGGATTTGAGGGAAACGGTACGGCAGACGAACAGGCATTGCTGAAAGAGCGTATAACCCGATTTAACAGCCTGTTCGTTGACGTGAAAAAAAATGATGTCATTGCCCTCGATTTTATCCCGACAGCAGGAACCAGGGTGGTCATTGCAGGAGAAGAAAAGGGGAGTATTGAAGGAAAAGATTTTAATGATGCTCTGTTGAAGATATGGCTGGGAAAAAAGCCGGTTACGTCGGGTTTGAAAAAAGACCTTTTAGACTATAAGCAGTAGCGGTAAAACAATGCAAGAGCCTTGACCCGCATTTCTCACCACTGTCTTAGCCTGTAGCTTGTTGGGCAAAATTTGTCAATAATAAGTTGAGTTCTATATCCCTTGCAGATCAGGGGGCTCCGGCCTATTCACCCGTATTCTGTTTAGTTTTAATGTTGCCCGTTACTCCCATATATATTGCGGCAAGGGTAATAATTATTCCCAGCCAGTTTATCAGATCTGTCGGGCGGGAAAAAAAGAGGACATCCCAGATAAATGAGAGCGCAGGCTGCAGCAGGAGGATAAAACCCGTAAGAGATGTTCTGATTTTCGGCATGGCGTTGGTGATAAGAAGCCAGCCAAGAACTTGACTGAAAAAAGCAAGAGAGAGGAGAATCGCCAGGTTGTGCATGTCAGGAATAGCAAATGGATTGCCGGATAGCACCATTTCCAGAGCAAGGCAGATGGCCGCGACAAAAGAAATGAGCATCAGGCTGTAGAAAAAAGAAGGCTGGTTTTGATCATTATGTATCTTTCGCAGGCAGAGTAAAAACCCCGCATAGAAAAGTGCTGTGAGAAGAGCGAAGTAAACACCTGTTTTATAGTCTTGGCTCAGAGCGTTCCGGTCTATTCCTACAACGAGAAACAGACCGAGAACAGCTACAGGGATTGCGAAGAGGAATCGCAGACGGATTTTTTCACCGAAAAAGAGGATGCCGATGGCTGCCAGGATGAATACCTGGAAGTTGCCAATAACTGTAGAAAGACCGGGGCCGATAAAAAATATGCTCTTATGCCAGACGAGCAGGTCTATAGCAAAGATAACACCGCAAAAGAGGATCCAGCACAGGTTTCTGGCGGGAATTATCCGTATTTCTTTCTGCCAGAATGCTGCTACGAAAAGAAACAGGAAACCAAAAAACACTCTGTAGAGTGCAGATGTTGCCGGGGGAACATCGGCGAGCCTTACCCAGATAGCAGAAAAACTGATTATGAATGCGCCTGTCAGGACCTGCAGAACTGTTCTGTTGTTGTAGAGAAACTGTCGCATTGGTGGATGGGCTGCTATTGTAACTCTTTTTCTTTCAGAAACTGCTCTGAATCGAAAAGAGTATTTGCAGATCGGGCACCAAATTGTTTCAGTCTCTTCTGCTGCTTATGAATATGAGGGAGTTCTACCTGTTGGATACCAAAAACAATGACTCCTTTGGCTATCCCATGTGCAATCATCGGGACGCAAACCAGAACCTGAGAACCCAGAATGGCTTTTATCTGCTCGTCGGCAAGAGAGGAGGGAGAATTTGCCTTGCCATCCGCAGATATTTTTATTTCAGATGTCCTGAAGGCCTCCACAATCAGGCTATTTTCGGACTTAAGCGATATTATAATATCAGAAAGTAGTTCATCACCAAAACAGGTTGCATATCCCACGGCCTGCAGGGAGGATCGCTGCTTGTCTGCTATTAAGCAAAATGCTGCCTTTATTCCAAAAAGGATATCCAGACCCTGGTGGATCAGGCGAATAACCTGCGGTGGTTCTTTGATTGCAGTAGAGTTTGGCATTGTACTCTGCAGTACAGAATAATCGGCTGCCTGGATCTTGAGGTATGCCTCTGCTTTGTCGGAGTCACTGTTTTCGATCTCTACCGCATGTCGAATACTGAAGTGATCTGCAATCTGTGTTAATACTTCTTTGGCCGTCTCGAGGGCAGACCGCAGCTTGTCTGGTGTAAGACCCAAAAGGGATTCTCCCAGATCGAAACCGTGCTGCATATTCTCCAGAGAAGATGGCGCTATCTGGCTGGCAATATATACGATTTTTACCAGTTCAAAACCGGTTTTTATTCTCGACTCAGATTCGGTGTGATATTGAACTGCATCCACAATAGGGCTGTTCAACTGGTATGCCCTCAGGGCCTCAGCTCCAATCTGGGCGTGATTTCGTCCGAAAATGTTTTCTTCAGTTTGAAGAGTAGTTTTTTGGTCTCTCGAGGTGTATGGAATTTGTGCATACACTTGAGGGTATTCTGTTTGCAGGGCTAATCTGCCGATATCGTGAATCAGCCCGGCAAGAAACGCCTCTTCAGGATAAGGGTAATCTGTGGCTTCTGCTAACAGTTTGGCAAGAAGAGCACTTCTGTAGCTATGATACCAGAAGGTGTTGAGAAAACGGTTGTCTGGGGCAACCTGATCGTTCAGTGCTCTCCTCAGGGAAGTTGCGGTGAGGAGACTTGAAAGAACTTCCGTCCCCAGGTTTTCGAAAATATGAGATATTCTTGTTATTCTGTTTGAACGCTTTGTTCCCGAAGAGCAGAACATCTGCATAGCCCTGACCATGAGAACCGGATCGCTGCTGAAAATTTTCAACAGCTCATCTTCGGACACTTCTCCTCGTGTCTGGAGTTCAAGAGATTTTGAAAGAAGTGTAACTGGGCTTGCCAGTTTAAGGGGATTAATTATGCCGCCAGAATGGGAGAAGGGAGAGATTTTTGTCAAAGAAGAAAGCTTAACGGCTCGATGTTCCTCTGGAGGAGATGAAGGATCTGTCTCGGTATTTTCAGGTAATTGAGCCGTCAGTAAGAGATCTGACTGGATAAAATTGAAGAAGTTTTGCCAGAATTCACTAAGATCAGTCCGGTCCTTTTCCAGGGTAGGATCCTCTACCAGGGTTGATACCATGGCTCGAATGCACTGTGAGGCTATGGAGTTGGGGTAGAGAGTCAAAAGCGGCTTATGTTCTCTGGCTGCCTTCGCTACGTTAGGATCATTGAGTATAGTCCCGATTAGAGCCATTTTGATATCGAGACTTTTACACACCACAGCCTCGAATCGAAGGTAGGTTCTCTTTGATATAGAGATGCTTGGGCATTTGTTTACTACAATTTTAACCGTACCCCTGTAGCCGTTTAAAGACATAACCTTCAGTAAGAGATATGCCTCAGTGAGGGACGTTGCTTCGGAGGTGATTACAAGGATAGTTTCGGTGGTTGCAAGGCAAAAAGCAATGAGATCTTTGGATATTCCCGAGGAAGTGTCGACGATAAAGTAATCGTAGGGATCAAGCTCGGAAAATGAGGAAATCAGATCGGATATCTTCTTTTCACCAGACCAGGTTATTTTTTCGATATCTGAGCTTCCGGGTATTATATCGATGCCTCCCTCCGGGTGGAGGATAATTTCGCCGAGTTTTTTATCTCCGGAAATGAAACTGTCAATATTGTTTTCTGGTTGAAGCCCTGACAGGATATCTGTTTTGGCCAGGGCAAGATCTGCATCGAAAAGACAAGCTCGAAAATTTTGCTGGGAGATCTCCAGAGCCGCATTGAGGCCGATATTTGTTTTGCCGACCCCATCTTTGCCGCTGGTTATAAGGATTGTTTTGGTCACAGTTTGTTTATGAATTCAACGAGTTTTGACCTTTACCGACTGGTCGGATATAGGGATAATTACTTTGTGAGATCTCTAAGGGCTATAGCAGTACTGAAACCCATCGAATTACAATAAGATAGCATATTGGACGCTTCAACATCAAATTATTTCTAAGGGATGTCTCCTTTTATCGGGCGAGGTGGAGGAGAAAAAATGGTTTGGGTTTATAAAAAAGAACAGGTTAAAAAATAGCAGAGCACTCGATATTTGTATCCTATATTCACGGAAATAACTTGACTTATTGACAAAATTGTTGTGACATGTAGCCAATGTGCTGGTCTGCCGAAGTTTACCTTATATCCCCGATATTTTGAAATAATGCTAATGGGGATTAATTTAAAATCAACAGAATAAAGGAGGAAAATTATGAAACGAAAAGTGTCTTTGATGGCAGCGATTGCGTTTGGTTGTGTAACTGCATTTGGTGCCGCGACCAGTGCCGTAGCAGCCGACTATACCTTTGTAACTATTGGTACCGGTGGTGTTACCGGTGTCTATTACCCGACTGGCGGAGCCATAGCACGTCTGGTAAATAAGGGCAAAAAGGAACATGGGCTGAGAGCTACTGTCGAGAGTACCGGTGGTTCTGTTTATAATCTCAATGCTATTGCTGCAGGTGAGCTGGATATGGGTGTTGCCCAGTCAGACTGGCAATATCACGCTTACAACGGAACCAGCAAATTTGAGAAGCAGGGGGCTAATAAAGACCTCCGTGCTGTCTTTTCTGTCCATCCCGAGCCTTTCACCGTTGTTGCCCGCGCCGATTCCGGCGTTAAAGATTTCAAGGATCTGAAAGGGAAGAGAGTTAATATCGGTAATCCCGGCTCAGGTCAACGGGGAACCATGGAAATATTGATGGGTGCTGTTGGCTGGACTAAAGATGATTTCAAACTGGCATCTGAATTGAAATCTGCAGAACAGTCTAAAGCTCTGTGCGACAACAAGATTGACGCCATGGTCTTCACCGTTGGTCACCCGAGTGGATCTATCAAAGAGGCCACCACCACCTGTGATTCCATCATGGTTAGCGTTACCGGACCTGAAGTTGACAAGCTGGTCGCAGATAATGATTACTACCGTACTGCAACTATCCCCGGCGGCATGTATCGTGGAACTGACTCTGATACCCCGACATTTGGTGTTGGTGCGACATTTGTCAGCTCCGCCAAAGTACCTGATAATGTTATCTACAATGTTGTAAAGGCTGTCTTTGAGAACTTTGATCAGTTCAAGAAGCTTCATCCTGCATTTAAAAACCTGAAGAAAGAAGAAATGATCAAAGATGGTCTTTCTGCACCTTTGCATGATGGCGCTGTCAAGTATTATAAAGAAGCTGGATTGATGTAACAGCTTTTATCTTTTTGGGCGTGTGCAGCTGCATTACGTGGCTGCACATACCTTTTCGCTGGACCATTTTTTTTCATTGGCAGGATTTTCTGTGCAACTCGTCCCGCTAATGAATCCGCAGTATAAGTTATATCTCCGAAACCTGCCTACGCGAATGACATAAGAATTTGTAATCACGTCGACATTTTTCTCTACGAGTCTAACTTCCTGGTGCAGGTGGGAAGAGATGATTACAGCGAGTGTCTCAGGAATCAAAAGGAGAAATTGTCGATATGACCAACCCCACCGAAACTCCATTACCCAGTGAAGAACTAGAGGAGATGATAGCCGAAGCGGATACGGGCGGCCGTAAACCCAAAGGGCAGATCTCTAAAAATGTGCTGTTTATAGTCCCCCTCTGCTGGACTCTTTTCCAGCTCTGGTATGCGTCACCACTGCCCTTTTTACTCAATTTCTTCGTAATCAATGATACAGAAGCACGGGCCATTCATTTAGCCTTTGCAGTTTTTCTTGCTTATATCGCATTTCCCACCTTCAAATCTTCACCTAAAGGGCATATACCTGCCCAGGACTGGGTAATTGCCTTTATCGCAGCATTTTGTGCGGCCTATATCTTTATATTTTATACACAATTAGCTGATCGTCCCGGTCGGCCAACAACGCTCGATCTGATCGTTGCTGTCGCCGGTTTGATTCTACTGCTTGAAGCAACCAGGAGAGCCCTGGGGCCTCCACTTATGGTTGTGGCTGCAGTGTTTATCTTGTACACCTTTGCCGGCCCCCATATGCCGGACGTTATTGCCCATAAAGGGGCGAGTCTTGTAAAAGGCATGACCCATTACTGGCTCACTACAGAAGGTGTGTTTGGTGTTGCTCTGGGAGTTTCTACCGGAATGGTTTTCATGTTTGTGCTCTTTGGATCTCTGCTTGAGGCTGCTGGAGCCGGCAACTATTTTATCAGGACGGCTTTTGCCGGACTTGGCCATCTTCGTGGAGGGCCCGCAAAGGCGGCAGTCATCTCCTCCGCCATGACAGGATTGGTTTCCGGTTCGTCTATCGCAAATGTTGTGACCACGGGAACCTTTACAATCCCTCTGATGAAAAAAGTCGGTTTTAGTGCCGAAAAAGCCGGAGCTGTGGAAGTAGCTTCTTCAACAAATGGGCAATTGACGCCGCCTGTAATGGGTGCAGCAGCTTTTCTCATGGTTGAGTACGTTGGCATTTCCTATATAGAGGTCATTAAGCATGCATTTCTCCCAGCCATTATTTCCTATATTGCCCTTGTCTATATAGTGCATCTCGAAGCATGTAAGATGGGGCTGAAGGGGATGGAGAAGAAAAAGACCAAGTCGCTTCCCCAGAGTATAATAAGCTTTACCCTCACTCTCCTCAGTATGATTATTATGGCCGGCATTACCTATTATGGTCTTGGCTGGATTAAGACCGTTGCGGGAGAGGCAACTATATGGGTTGTGTGTATTCTGCTGGCGGTATCATATCTGCTTCTTCTTGCCTATGCCTGTAAGGTTCCCGAACTTGAAGTAACTACGGATATAAAAGAACTGCCACCCCTGGGACCGACGGCTCAGGCGGGATTTTACTTTCTCCTGCCAATAGTCGTGCTGATGTGGTGCCTCGTCGTAGAACGTCTGTCTCCTTCGCTTTCCGCCTTCTGGGCGACAGTTTTAATGTTTGTTATCGTTCTGACTCAACGTCCTTTGAAAGGATTCTTCAGAAAAACCAAAGGGGCGGAGTTTGCTTTTGCTCTCGGCTGGAAAGATATGATCGACGGAATGGTCGCCGGCGGCAGGAATATGATTGGTATAGGTGTGGCAACTGCTGCCGCAGGTATTGTTGTCGGTACTGTAACGCTTACCGGGATTGGTCTGGTGATGACGGAGTTCGTCGAGTTTATATCCGGGGGTAATCTGATGCTGATACTGATTTTTACAGCTGCCATCAGTCTTCTTCTTGGTATGGGACTGCCGACTACGGCAAATTATATTGTCGTATCGACCTTGATGGCACCAGTTATCGTCAGTCTTGGTGCCCAGAATGGATTGATTGTACCTCTCATTGCCGTGCATCTCTTCGTTTTCTATTTTGGAATTCTGGCAGACGATACGCCTCCGGTAGGGCTTGCTGCTTTTGCGGCCGCTGGGATTTCGGGAGGTGATCCCATACGTACGGGAATTCAGGGATTTGCTTATGATATCCGAACTGCAATTTTACCTTTTATCTTTATTTTTAACACCGAACTCCTCATAATCGGAGTTAGCAGCTGGTACCATCTTGTTATTGTGATTATTGCCTCTGTCATAGCAATGCTTGTTTTTGCCGCTGCTACCCAGGGATGGTTTTTAACCAAAAGTCGATGGTGGGAAACAGGAGCTTTGCTGTTAATAGCTTTTTTACTTTTCCGGCCAGGGTTTGTCTGGGACAAGTTTTATCCACCACTGACCGAAAAGCCGGCAACGGAGCTTGAAAAGGTTGTGGCTGAAATGACTCCGGGTACTCAGCTCAGGCTGCAGCTGAAAGGAGAAAAGGATAACGGTGACGAGTTCCAGATGACTGTTATGCTGCCGATTGGCGATGAGGCAACGGGGGGAGAACGGTTGAGTAGTATCGGTCTTGAGACCCGTGATGAAGAAGGCAAAGTGATTGTGGACCTGGTAGGCTTTGGAAGCCCGACAGAAAAAGCAGGTATTGATTTTGACCAGGAAATCATAGGGCTCCAGATGGAAACTGACCGGCCTCCAAAGCAGCTGGTGTTTTTCCCCGCGCTACTGCTTCTCGCTCTTGTCTGGTATATCCAGCGTGGCCGTGCAAGGAAACACGCAGAAGTCGCAGCAGCATGACAACGTATTTCCGATACCGATTGACAGAGTGTATCAACCTTTGCAGGAGTAGATAATGGTTAAAAAGATACTGGTTCCCATCGCTTTTTCAAAATACTCTCAAGGTATTTTGAACTACGCAGCAGGAATAGCAGCTTCTCTTGAGGCGGAGTTGCTGGTGGTAAATGTTATAAATGAACGAGACCTGGCAGCCGTTGATAAGATAGCCTCTTTTGGCTACAAGGTAGATGTCGAACACTACCTCAAAACGATGAAAAATGAACGGCGTGAGGATTTAAAAGGACTGATGGAGGGGCTTGCTCTGCCGGATGAGCAGGTCTCTTTTTCTTTCAGAGTCGGTGACCCCACAAACGAGTTATTAAAAGTCGTTATCGATAAAGACATTGATATGGTTGTTATGGGTATAAAAACTCACGATGTCCGCCATATTTTTGCCGGCTCCGTGGCTGAAAGAATGTTCCGTAAATGCCCTGTTCCAATCGTTTCTTATCGAGGTGATGAGCTTTCGGAGAGGCTGCGGAAAAAATTTATGAAGCATCGGAAGGAAGGATAAACAAAAAGCCGCCATCAGCTCAAGACACTGATGGCGGCTTTATTGTGTGGTCATCACGGAGAGTTTCCTCTACGACTGCAGAACACTCTGACTTCGTCAACTATGGCCTGATTATTTCACAGTCACAGTTTGCGTCACTGATATTCAGGAGGAGGAATTTTACGTCAAATCCATTCTTCTTTAACTCCCTATAGGCCATATCTGCCCGAGCTCCGGTACTGCAGTGTACATAAATCTTTTTGTCCTTTGGAAATTCGTGTAACCGGGTGGGAATTTCATCCAGCGGGATATTTACTGTATTCTTGAAAATTCCCAGCTCAGCAACTTCTTCTTTGGTTCTTGAATCAATGACATAGACATTGGGATCTTCTCCGTCTGTTGCCTTTTTAAAGTCAGCTACTGAAACTTCTCCTTTACCGAGTATTCTCTGCCATCGTATTTCAGTTGAGGCAATCGGTCCGCTTTCAACTGCACCACCTGATTTTACCCAACCTTCGTAGTTTCCTGGAATTATGGAGACAAATTTGAATCCTTCGCTGCGCAGATCATCCACCGCGTCAGCAACTTCTTCCTCGTTATCGCCGTATAAGACGACAGGTGCGTTTCGTGGGATATCATCGATTTTGTC
>CAXMTO010000107.1:0-17095 GCA_964196355.1 uncultured Myxococcota bacterium | reverse complement strand
GGCCATTACCCTACCAACTAGCTAATGGTACGCAAACTCCTCCCCGCACAGTAGCTTATATCAGAGGCCACCTTTCTTCTCTAAATCTCGCAATCTAAAGAACGTATCCGGTATTAGCTCACCTTTCGGTGGGTTATCCCAGATGCAGGGGTAGATTATTTACGCGTTACTCACCCGTGCGCCACTCTACTCGCTTTCTCGAAAGAAAACTTTCGCGTTCGACTTGCATGTGTTAAGCACGCCGCCAGCGTTCGTTCTGAGCCAGGATCAAACTCTCCAGTTTGATATCCTAGACCATCTTCGCTAGAAGATGGTTACTTATACAATAATAAGAACTCGTTTTTGAATTACAAAAACGTGCTCATTGCGGGCATCCCTGTTTACACAGAAAAGCCGCTTTGGGCCCGTTTGCTGTTAATGTTGTTATTCAGTTTTCAAGGATCGTATGTCGATTCATCAAGCGATAAATCGCGCGGTACAAATTCCGCGGTGAGGCGGTCAATATAATCTTATAAAACTACATTGTCAACCTCTTTGTCTTTTATTTTGTCTTTTTGATTCAGGACTTTGTACAGCTGAGAGGCTCGAAGCCACACCAGTGTTGCCATAGTCAAAAGATCGCGCAAAATACTTGATTACTCCTCTCGAGTCAAGGAGAAAATGCGGTCTTTACTCTCTTCTTAGATTACGGATATAATTTTTGGTCAAAGAAGGATGGTCTTTAACAATTTTATCGAGCTCAGTCCCGAGCTTGCTGCTTAAAAAGTCATCAATCTGTGAATATGTCATTGCCTGGGAAAGAGCTTCCTGGACGGCTTCTATGAAATATTTCTGGTCATTTTCACTTTCTATATAAGAAAAAATACCAGAAGTAGGCGCTTGTTTCATTGCGGACTCAAGAGTAGTTAATCTCCCGGCGATATTTTCTATACTGGTGTTAGTTTGAGTATGAAGAAGACCTAATGAAGCAATTTGTTCTCTAAGTTTACTATCATCAATCTCCTCAAAATTGGTCTTGAGGGATGTGATAATTTCAGTGAGTTCTTTTTCAGAGTTTTGCAGCTCCACAACGGCCTGACTGAGGTCATCGTATTGTTCTTTAAGTGCAGTGTTTTGTTCTGTGACATCTGCCAGATTCTTGTTAACTGTCACACTCCCGGTTTTGAGCGCTTCAATTGTCGCTTGCAGGTTTACATTGTTTTCCTCTAACCGTGTAATTTCTTGTTCCATCTGGCTGTACTCCTCTTGGGAAATGTTAGTGGTTAAGTCATTCTTGCAGCATAACCAATTGTCCGTATACGGTCGTAACATTAATGGAATGTTTGTTTTAAGACCCAAGTACATTTGTGCTGCATTCTCGCGGGAATGGAGAGATACAGCTCCAAGGAAAATGGCCACAAGTATGGCAATTGACAAAGGGAGGGCAATTAATAAGCCGATAATCAGGAGTAGCAGGTTGCCTACTCCGGAGAAAAAAGAGAAAACAGCGGTTCCACTGGCCTCTGAACCTGAAGAAGCTATAAGAGTGAAAAGGATAATTACAGCACAAAGAATAAGTGCAGATTGGGTTAAAGGTTTGCGAAACTGACTGGTGCCCATTGTTATCTCCTGAAAGCAGAATTGTTTAACATAAATAAAGTAGCTAACACCCCACAAGGGGGTATAAGTACCTTGGAAATATTTCTAACCACATAATGTTAAAACACATTACTCAGTTTCTTGTTTTTTATGACAGGGTTTCAAGAGTAAGGTACTAAAATAATACCATCTAGTTGTTAAAAAGCAATAGACCAAAATAAGATTTCAGTCTACCCGTTAATTTAAAACATTTTTCTGATACAGATCAGTGCCAAGACACATAAATACAGACTATTGAGTGGAGCTGCATTTAAGATTCTGCAATTTTTTGATTCGCATGAGCACTGGTGGATGACTGTAATGAAGAAAAACGTGTAGAGGATGAGGGTTAAGATTACTCAGGTTAGCTACACTCAGTTTCTTCAGGCCCTCGATAAGCATTCCTGGATTGGCGGTAGTTTCTGCAGCGTATCTGTCTGCATCGTACTCATGCTTTCGGGAGATTGCATTAAAGATGATCGAGATAAGCATGCTTACAGGGGAATAAATAAAACCAAAGAAAATCAAACTCGAATATATAGATATATGCTGCATTCCAAAGGCATCGGACAGAGCTCTGTTGTCAAGAAATAGAGACAGGATATAAAACATGATTCCAGTTTGAACAGCGTATCCAAGTATCATCTTTACTATGTGTCTGAGCTTGAAATGTCCCATCTCATGGGCGAGTACGGCAATAATCTCTGAGGAATCGAGTTGTTCCAGCAATGTGTCGAAGAACACAATTTTCCTGAAACTGCCAAAACCTGTGAAAAATGCGTTGAGCTTTGAAGACCTTTTGGACCCATCCATTGTATAAATACCCTGGATTTCAAAATTTTCCTTGTCGGCATACTGAAGAATATCTCTTTTCAATGATTCGTCTTCGATAGGAGAAAATTTATTAAAGAGCGGCATAATGAGAACAGGAGCCAAAAATTGCAGGATTAGAGTGAATATAAAAACACCTATCCAGCAAAAGAGCCAGCCATAGGAACCGCTGGACATAAAAAACCAGAGTAGTAGTGCGAGCAGAGGTCCTCCAAGGATGAGAGCTAGAACAGATGCCTTTACTATGTCGAGAATAAAAGTTTTGATTGTCGTCCTGTTAAATCCAAAACGTTCTTCGATAAAGAAAGTTGAATAGATCGAAAAGGGGAGACTGGAAAAAAAACTAAGAGAAATGAGAATGCCACTGAAAATCAGGCCGGTAATTATTTCCCCATAGCCAAGATTCCTGGCCCAGATATCAACTATGTTGAACCCGCCACAAAGTAGGAATACTATGGTAATGGCAGTGGAATAGCCATTCTCATACAGTCCGAATTTGATTGTGACCGAGGCATATTTTTGAGATTCATCATATTTGCTCTGATCATACGTGCCGGCAAATTCCGGAGGAAGCGCTGGATTGAGTGACCTGAGGTTGAGAAAAGACACAACAGTCTCAAGTAAGAATGAGAAAATGAGAACAAAAAGGATAAAGATAAGCCACAAATTCATAGGAGTAAGATTGCTATCCGGAAATAGGGGTTGTGGTTGTGATCACGAAGAAAGCTTCTGTCACTTTTTTCGGCAGCTACTCGAGGGCCGGAAAAATGCGGATAATTAATTCCAATCACTCAATGTATAAAGTGGAATGTTTCTCTGGTTTAAATAAGAATTTGCACGGCCCGAGTCGTCACATCGATAAACTTTGAGGGGAAAATTCCCATAACGATTATTATGAGAATGAGTACGAAACACAACGTTGAATGGAGACGATCAATTGCCACAGTACCTCTGTCGGCAGCATCTGTACAGAAGGTGACCCTGACTATGGAGAGATAATAGTATATGGCGATACCTGTATTAATCGCTGCCAGTGTGACCAGGACAAGATAACCTTGATGAAGTGCGGCAACAAGGAGCATGAATTTACCAGTAAAACCAACCAACGGCGGGATACCCGCTAAAGCAAAAAGGCCAACAGTTAATGTCATTGCAAGTAATGGAGCTCTCTTATGCAGGCCGGTCAGGTCATCAATAAATACATTGTTTCCATTTTGGGAAACCTTACAGATGACGAGGAAACAAGCTAGATTCATGAAAACATAGCCAACGATGTAATACATAGCTGTGGCATAACCTGTTATGTTAAATGTCAGCAGTCCAAGAAGTACAAATCCAGCATGAGAGATTCCAGAGAACCCGAGTAAACGTTTGACGTCCTTTTGCACGAGGGCTGATAAATTCCCATAAAACATGGACAATATAGCACAGACCATAAGTACGTTGGTCATTACATTGCCGTCCGGAGTAACGAGAGTGACAAGGCGTATCAGAAGTGCAACTGCAGCGAGTTTAGGAACAACCGCAATAAAAGCTGTGGTCTCATTAGAGGCACCTTCATATACGTCTGGAACCCAGAAATGGAGTGGAAACAATGCAAGCTTGTAAAAGAAGCCAGCAAGAACGAGAAGGACGGCAATTACTGCAGCTGGTTGATTGTACATACGAGCGAGTTTATCAGCGATTTCTCCCAGCTGCGTTGATCCGGTAAGGCCAAAAATATAACTCATGCCAAAGAGCATAAAGCTTGTAGCAACAACTCCGTAGAGAAGATATTTGATACCAGCTTCTACTTGAGAGCCCGGCATTTCCCCCGGGCTCCTCATTGGAACCATGACGTAAACAGCAAATGAAGAGAGCTCCAGAGACACGAAAATCGCCAGTAGCTCAACGCTGGAAACGAGCATCATGAGTCCGAGAACAGACATGAAGAGAAAGAGATAATACTCCGGTTGAATGTCTTCTTTTATGCCGTCAAGTTTACCGCTGAAGATTAAGACAATAAGGGTCGCGACAGCAATAAGCACCTTGAAAATCTGGGAAAAGAAATCCACTTTATAGGATGAATAAAACAGCGTTCCTTCAGAATTGATGCATAGTATCGACACAAAAAATGTGATTGTAGCAAGAAAGAGAGCCAGTGTTTTAATCGTGCCACTGCCGGGTTTTCCTAAACTGAACAGGAAGAGAGCCAGGCCTGCTCCTAACAGCGATAATTCTGGAAGAAATAGCATTGTGTTACCTTTACGAGGTCTTTTTAGTGACTTATAAATTTTTTCTTGTCTTTTTAAAGAAAAAATTTGGTGAAGGCACTTATCCCTTTTTCGGGGTTAAGTATAAAAAACTTAGTGTAAGATCATACCCGCTGCTGCCACCGCTTCAGCCTGATGTGCATGGAACTGATCCAGTAGCTGCACTACACTTGAGTGCATCAGGTTTATGAATGGCTGTGGCCCGAGTCCAATCCAAAATACAAAAAAGAGAAATGGTGCAAGGGTGATAATTTCCCGGAGATTAAGGTCACTGATCCATGATTGATCAGGATTGTCTGTCCCGCCCCAGACAATCTTCTGAAGCATCCGCAACATATAGGCTGCGGCAAGAACGGCCCCGGGGATAGCGGCCAGTGCTAAATAGGGGAATCTGCCTAAATTTGTATCAAATTCAAACGTGCCGGCAAGGATCATGAACTCACCTACAAAGCTGTTTGTGCCGGGAAAACCAAAAGAAGACAGTGAAAAGAATGCCAGGAAGGTGATAAAAACGGGCATGTATTTACCCACACCTGTAGCTGACTTTAATTCACGACTGTGGGTGCGTTCGTAAATCATCCCAACGCAGAGAAACAGCGCACCTGTCGTTATTCCGTGATTGACCATTTGAAGAATAGCACCTTCAATGCCGTTCATATTCAAAACAAATATACCAAGAGTCACAAAGCCCATATGGCCGACTGAAGAGTAAGCAATCAATTTTTTCATATCGCTTTGTGCAAGGGCAGTGAAGCCACCGTAAATAATGCCGGCTATAGAAAGCCACAATACATAGGGCATCATGAGTGTTGTAGCATCAGGAGTAATTGGCAGAGCAAATCGCAGGAAGCCGTAGGTGCCCATTTTTAGCAGTATACTTGCCAGAATGACAGAACCCGCCGTTGGCGCTTCTACGTGGGCGGCTGGCAACCATGTGTGAAATGGAAACATGGGCACTTTAATGGCAAAGGCGAGAAAAAATGCAAGAAAGAGGTAGACCTGGGCGGAAAGGGAATAATCCTGCCACATCATGTCGGGAATGAAAAAACTGTAATCATTAACTGTGTAGAGCCAGATAATGCCTACAAGCAGTAAAATAGATCCTCCCAGGGTATAGAGGAAGAATTTAATTGAAGCGTAGATTTTTCTTGGGCCGCCCCAGATAGCGATGAGCATATACATTGGAATGAGCATCGCTTCCCAGAGAACATAAAAAAGCACAAAGTCCAGTGCTGCAAAAACGCCGATCATGGCAGTTTCCATAATGAGCATACAGATCATGAAAGCCTTGATCCTGGTTTTTATATATGCCCAGGATGCCAGAATACAAAAAGGCATTATAAAGGTTGTCATGAGGATCAACAAAATCGAAATGCCGTCCACACCGAGTGTATAATTAATGTTAAGAGAACTGATCCAGGTGAAATGTTCAGCAAATTGGAACTTTGCTGTGCTTCTATCAAAGCCGAAAAGAAGCATGATAGAAAAAATGGCAACGGTACCTGTAATTAGCAGGGCGATATTTCGGCACATCTCCTCATTCTTCATGAAAAGAAGTAACAAGGCTCCAGCGAGAGGCAGAAAAATGAGCACACTCAGAATTGGGAAGCCGGCGTTAAGCAGTAGTTGATCCATTACGAGTGATCCTTGAGTTCAAAAATGTTATAACCAGACATACGAAGCCAAAAGAATAGCAGCAAAGGTGACGCTTATATAAATGGTTTGCTGAATTTGTCCTCTTTGCATTGTGATAGTAATTCTTCGGCCTATAGCTCGCACGAATCTGGCACTCCCGTCTACAACACCGTCTATACCGTGCCAGTCAAACCATGACCAGAATTTTGCGGTAGTCATGAGTGAGTAGAGACCAACAACTCTGTACGCCGCTCCCCAACATGTATCCAGCCACTGAATCGGGTTTTTGGCAAACCAGAGGAAAATCTGTCCGCCCCTGCGGTAGAACCAGTCGAGATCAAGGCTTATCGTAGACCTCGGACCAATTTTATCTTTGAGGAAAACGAATGTAACAGCCGTAAAGGCAAGTATTTGCAAAGTCTCACTCAGATGGTAGCTGCCATAAGGATGGTAAGAGACATCAGCATAAGGCAGCATGCTGTAAAGGAAAGGTAAATATGAACCAACCAGCAGGCAGAAAAAACCGGCCGTTATCATCGCAAGCTGCATGTTCCATGGAGGGTCTTCTGCCTTTTGCCAGGTTTGATCACTGCATCTACTGTCTCCAAAAAAGATGAGGTAAGGCAAGCGTAAACCGGCCACTAAAAAGGTACCAACGGAGACGACGGTAAGGAGAAATGCAGGGATGAGGTGGTGTTCCTCAAAGCTGGCTGCTATTATCATTGATTTGGTAACAAATCCCGAGAAAAAGGGAAAAGCGGATACTGAAATCCCACCTATAACCATAAAAAATAAAGTGCGCGGCATTCTTTTGTAGAGCCCACCCAATTCGGTGAACTTCGATTTACCAGTTGCATGAATGATGGCTCCGGCAGCCATAAACAACAGGCCCTTGTAGAGGATATGGGCAAAAGCATGGGCACAGGTACCATTGATAGCAAGAGCCGTTCCAATACCCACTCCTGCAACCATATAGCCCACCTGACTGACAATTTCCCAACCAAGAAGTCGGCGGATATCGTTCTCATTTATGGCATAAATAATCCCATAAATAGCCATAATGACGCCGAGAGTTATAAGGATATCAAAGCCTGCAAAGCCTCTGGCAAGAGTGTAAATAGCAGTCTTTGTGGTAAATGCACACATGAAAACTGCACCGGTTGCTGTCGCTTTGCTGTATGCGTCTGGCAGCCAGGAGTGAAGGGGAGGAACGGCAGCGTTCAGCATGAGGCCTGCCATGATAAGCCAGGTATAAAGATGTGTGTTTTCTTCGCTGAGAAGAACAAAGGAAAGATCACCTGTCACCTGGTATCTGAGGACAAATCCCAGGAGAAGGACGACTCCTCCAAAGGTGTGAACGAGGAGATAACGATATCCAGCGGCCAGGGACCCTTTGTCTTTGTTGAACCAGATGAGAAATGTTGAAGCGAAGGCCATCATTTCCCAGAAAAGGAAAAGAACGAGATAGTCACCACAGTAGATGACCCCCAGAGAACCGGCAACATAAAACCAGGACGCAATATGCTGCCAATTATCTTTGACATGGAGCCCATAGATGGTTCCTATAATGGCCATAAGAGCCATGATAAACCCAAAAACCATCGCCAAACGATCTACACGACCAAAGGTAAGAGTCCAGTCTCCCATAAAATTAACGACACCATAGATACCGGGGTGCCAACTCAGGTAGACGACACTGAGCAGGGTGAGTAGTGGTACCATCACAAGATATGGTTTTCTGAACACTCCTTTGATAAACGGCAGAAGAAGAGCACCAAATATCATAATGAGGGCCGGATGGATGAAACTAGTTGTCATAGTAATCCTCTCGGGTCATAATTCCGCTCTTACCCAGCCCCCTGGCAAAGATAATAAGGACAACACACGCCGCCAGGCCAAAAAGAGACCAGAAACCGGGAATGTGCATTTCGGCCCATGTGTGGGCATGGTGAGTATCAACCCCGGCAATACTCCACACCAGCATCATCGCGATACCCACATAACAGGAGCGTTTTACCGCAGTGGGCCGCTCCTTCAGGTAATCGACTAACTTTATAATCATCCTGTCACCGCCTTTACAAATTGCAACATGAAGTTGGGGAAAATACCAATTATAACAGAGACTGCACAAGCAATGAGAATGGGTATAAGCATTGATAATGGAGCCTCTTTTATACCTTCAAACTTTTCACCGGCAGGTCTTTTGCCAAAGAAAGCCTTGTAAGTTATGGGAGCAAAGTAAGCTGCATTCAACATTGTGCTTGCAATCAAGACAAGAAGAATACCCATCTGGTGGGCTTCGACCGATCCGATCAGCAGGTTCCATTTGGTGATAAAACCAGCGACGGGTGGGGCTCCAATCATACTGAGTGACGCTATACCAAATGCTGCAAAGGTATAGGGCATGGTCTTGCCCAACCCTCCCATTTCTGAGATATATTTTTTATGGCTGGCGACATAGATTGCACCGGCACAAAAAAACAGCGTTATCTTGGCAAAGGCGTGATTGACAATATGGATCAAGCCGCCTTGAATTCCCGGATCTGTGAGCAGTGCAACGCCCAGGATAATATAAGAGAGTTGGCTTACAGTAGAATAGGCAAGCCGAGCCTTGAGGTTGTCTTTGCTAAGAGCAATGATGGAAGCAGCAAGAATCGTAAAAGAGACAAAATAGGCGGTAGGAATACCAAGATTCAGGGCGTGCATAGTGTCTGTTCCGAAGACATAGAGCATAACCCTGGTAGTGCAGAATACACCTACCTTGACAACTGCAACTGCATGAAGAAGTGCTGACACGGGTGTAGGTGCTACCATAGCGCCGGGCAACCAATGGTGAAATGGCATAACCCCGTTTTTGGCGAAACCAAAGAAACAGAAGATATACAGCATAATCACCAGTGTCTTGTTGACATCAGGTGGGAAGATCCCTGTGGAGATATTGGGCGCAAAATCTAGAGTGCCGGTAAGTACGTATATGAGGATCATGGCCGGCAGCAGGAAAGCTTTGGCCGTGGCTGTTAAATAAATGAGGTACTTTCTGCCTCCGCTGTAACCCTCCTTATCCTGGTGGTGAGCAACCAGAGGATAAGTACAGATGGAGACAATCTCATAAAAAAGATACATGGTGAAAAGATTGTCTGAAAAGGCAACCCCAATTGCACCAAAAATGGCGAGAGCAAAACATGCGTTGAAACGAGTCTGTGCATGCTCCTTCAGGCCACGCATATAGCCCATGGAGTAAAAGACAGCAATTGTCCAGAGTGAGGATGCCACAATGGCAAAGATCATGGACATGGAATCTGCCCGCAGTGCTATCGTCACACCGGGCAGGATGGTGAACATATGAAAGTAAAGCGTGCTGCCCTTCAAGACAGCGGGAATCATAGAACCAACAACGAGAAGGAGAAAAATAGAAGAGACAGAGGAGATGGTTTCCCTCATATTTTCGTTATCACCCCTGAACATAACCCCGAGAGTTCCAATCAGCGGGATGAGCAGGGCAATGAGTAGTTTGTAATCCATTCCTGATAGCTCCTAGCTAACCTTTAAGTTGTACCGTGTCTTCAGCGTCAATTGATTTGAAATGGCTGTATACAGATATAACAATACTTAAACCGATAGCTGCTTCCGCAGCGGCTATTGCCATGATAAAGAGGGTGAAAACCTGACCGACAACAGGGTCCGGCGCGGTGAATCTGTTAAAAGCCATGAAATTCACAGAGGCTCCGGCTAACAGAAGTTCTGCGGCAATGAGCATACCTATCAGTGTTGTCCGGGTAACAATACCGTAAATCCCGATACCAAAAAGAAGAGCACCAAGGACAAGAAATGTATCAAGATTGTTATACAGTGCGAGAATCGACATCAACTTTCCCTCCCGACTCGGGCAATAACTAGAGCCCCGAGAATTGCAATAAGCAGGACAATGGAAACCAGTTCAAAAACCATTGAAAAATCGGTTAAGAGCTGGAGGCCAATGTTTTTAACAGAGCCATCATTTATCTTTGTCATAACAGGCCATTCTGTTTTCAGGGCAAGGACTGAGAAGCCTCCTGCGATAAGAGCAGCGGTACCAAAACCAAATGGTCCAATGAGAGGACTCGATGAACTCATCTTCCTTTTCTCTTCTGGGGCAGCGAGCATAATTGCAAAAGAGATCGTTACAGCTACAGCACCAACATAGATGAGAATCTGCATCATGGCGACAAAGGGAGAATTGAGGAAATAATAGATCCCGGCGACACCAACAAAGCAGACGATCAGTCCCGCAACAGCTCGGACAAGCCGTTCAGAATTGCAGGCAATGACGCCGCCAATGAGTGTGATGGCAACCATGATAAGGAAGACAACCCCGACCAGGCCGTCAACACTGAAAAGAGACGGAGCTTCTGTCAATGGTATTGGAGAGTTCATTTGTTTCTATCCTCTAGACGTTGAAGAAGATCAAAGATAAAATCTTCCTTACGGGTCGATGCAAGATTATATTCTTTTGAAAATTCGAGTGCATTAAAATTGCATGATTCTACACAGGAGCCACAGAGGGAACATTTGGTGAAGTCGAGGATGTAGTTAGTTAGAACTTTTTTCTTTTCACCTTCCGGCTTTTCGCCGGCAAGTATGATACAGCCAGAAGGACACGCTCTTGCGCAAAGTCCGCAGACAACGCAGTTTGCCTTCCCTTCATCATTTTCAATAAGCTCAACATGGCCACGATACCTCTCTGTCATGGTGAGAGTTTCATAAGGATATTGAACGGTAACAGTTGGTTTGAAAAATTCTTTAAACGTCACGCCCATGCCTATAAAAAGACTCATGAGCCCGTTGTATATTTCGGAGAAGTAGGCGACCATTTCAAAAAACCTTTATTAGTCCTGCAGTAATCAGCAGGTTGAGAAGGGATAAAGGAATGAGTATTTTCCAGGAGAGATTCAAAAGGCCGTAGATGGTAGTGCGAGGGAAGGTCCATCGAATCCAGATAAAAGTAGCAATTAAAATATAGAGTTTAAGTAGAAACCACCAGACCCCGGGAAAGAGTCCAAAAGGACAACTCCAGCCGCCTAAAAAGAGGATAGTTGTCATGCAGGAGCCTATAACAATATTAGCATACTCTCCCATAAAAAAGAGGCCAAACCCCATACTGCCATATTCTGTATGAAACCCGGCTACCAGTTCACTTTCTGCTTCGCCAAGGTCAAAGGGAGCCCTGTTGGTTTCTGCCAAGGTGCAGATGAAGAAAATAAGAAAGGAGAAAGGCATCAGCAGATTGTGCGAATTTCCAAGCAGAGGGAAAATGTTCCAGTGAAGTATTGAGCTGCTCTGCTGGTGAACTATTTCCATAAGATTCATGGATCCGGCTATCATCACTACGGTGATGGTGGTGATGAGCATGGGAATCTCATAGGCCACCGCCTGGGAAACCGCCCTGATAGATGACATCATTGCATATTTGTTTCTGGAACTCCAGCCGGCAAAAAGCAGTGACATCCCCCCCATAGAGGCAAAGGCGAATATCATTAAAACACCCACGTTCATGTTTTTAGCAACAATAGTATCACTGAACGGTATGGTGACAAAACTCATGATAGCCGGGAACATGGCTAGTACTGGTGCGCCAATGAAGAGAATTTTATCAACACCACCAGGAATCACCAGCTGTTTGGCCATGAGCTTGATACCGTCGAGAGGTGGTTGAAGCAGTCCAAATGGACCATTGATATTAGGTCCTGGCCGTCGTTGAATGCGCGCTGCCCCCCTTCGTTCAGCCCAGACAAGATAGGCTGCGTTGAGTGCAGCAAATGCAATGGCCACCACAACAGCAATGATTACATTCAGAAGTGTTAAGCTCATAAATATTTCCTTCTTACCTGTCTATTTCAGGTATGACGAGGTCAAGGCTTCCCATAAAGGCAAGCGCATCCATAATCATCAGACCTCTGCATGATTCATCAAATAAGTGCATATTGGAATACGTTGGCGATCTGAGCTTCAGTCTATATGGTGTTTTAGTACCGTCGCTCACCAGCCTGACGCCAAAACTTCCCCTGGCTGTTTCTACTGCCTGATAATAATCTCCAACTGGAGGCTTTATTAATTTTGGTTTTTTTGCCGGCATGATAGGGCCGTCCGGCAGCTTGTCCAATCCCTGTTCAATTATTCGTAGAGACTGTTCAATTTCGTCCATACGCACCATGTATCTGGCAAGAGAATCGCCTTCGTGATAAACGGGGATATCAAAGTCGAATTCCGGGTAAACAGAATAGGGTTCATTTTTTCGCACATCAAAGTTGATTCCCGAGCCGCGGGCGACTGCACTTGAGGCACCATATTTGCGGCATGTTTCCCTGGAGAGCAATGCGTTGCCTTCGAGACGTTTTCTGAAAATGATGTTCCCTGTTACCAGTTTTTCATATTTTTCCAGAGATTTTCGCATGCGGGGAATAAATCGTCGCGCTGCGTCTATGAAATCATCATCAATATCGTTATAGAGACCACCGAACCTGAAGTAGCAGTAGGTTAACCGAGACCCGGTAACCGCCTCCAGCATATCCAGTATATGCTCTCGATCCTGTAGTGCATACATGAGAGGGCTGAATCCTCCAAGATCCATAACAAAAGCCCCGAACCAGAAGAGGTGGGATGAGATACGGTTTAACTCAACCATGATGGCTCTGATGTACTCGGCTCGTTCCGGCACCTCTATGCCGGACGCCTTTTCAACCACCAGTACATGTCCGTGAGAGTAGCCTAGGGCGCCAAGGTAGTCCATTCGGCTGAGATTCATCAAAAACTGGGGATAGGTTTTGTTCTCCCCCATTTTTTCATGCATTCTGTGAATATACCCGATAACAGTCTCAGCGTTGACGATGTACTCACCATGCATTTCCATCTTGACCCGGAGGACACCATGGGTAGCAGGGTGCTGTGGGCCAACATTGAGAACAAATGTCTCGTCGGGTTGGAGTTGAATTGGAGAACTCATGCCTTAAAATCCTTTAAGAGTGGATGAAAATCTGCGTCTTCAGGAAGGAGAAGCGGGATAAGGTGCGGGTGGCCGTCAAATTTGACTCCAAAAAAGTCGTGGGTCTCGCGTTCATGCCAGTTTGCACCGGCGTATATATCGGTGATTGTCGGGACAACTGGATTAGTACGGTCAACTCGTGTTCTGATTACAACGCGACAGGTATCAAAATCGTAGCGACTGAAATCATAGATTATTTCAATCTGGTTTTCTTTAATCCAGTCTACACCCGTTATGCTTTCAATGAAAAAGTCGGCCCGGTCAACGATTTTTACTGCGTCAAGCAATTGATCAGTATCGACCTGGGCGTCAAGGTGATAGCCATGGACGGCGTAATCACGCTCTATGACACCATTTGTTCGTACTGGCTCCTTGGTTTTTCCTTTCTTCCCTGTTTCTTCTTCCCCAGCCTCCTCACTTGGTTCTTCCGGCGCAGGAATTTCAGGGTCGGGTGCAGGAAACAAATCCTGGAAAGCGAGTTTGGTTTTTTCTAAAATCATAGTGTTACACTCCGAAAGGCAGCAAAGAAACCGCGGTCATTGAGACCAAATCAGGCGGATAAACGATTTTAAGCGGTTTCAGGATTTTTCCATCTCTTCCAGTCAGAGACAAGATGCTCGAGTTCTATAATGCCCTGCAACAGAGCCTCCGGTCTTGGCGGGCATCCAGGGACGTAGACATCGACGGGGAGGAATTCATCTGCCCCCAGGACAATAGAGTATTGGCCTTCAAAAGCAAACGGGCCACCTGAAATAGCACAATTTCCAAGGGCCATAACCCATTTAGGCTCAGGCATCTGGTCATACAGTGTTTTGATTCCCGGCATCATTTTTTTTGTAATAGTCCCTGCAACAATCATCACGTCACTCTGTCGAGGAGAAGGGCGAAAAACCTCTGCTCCAAATCTCGACATGTCAAATCTGGCGCAGCCAGTGGCCATCATCTCAATCGCACAACAGGCAATACCAAAAGTCAGAGGCCAGAGCGAATTTGCTCTACCGACATTGATGAGTTCGTCTAAGACGGCAAATTGAACTATTGACGAAGGTACGTTTTTCGTTCCCACTTAAAGACTCCCTTAATCCAGGCGTAGACTACAGCTAGTGATAAGATTCCAACAAATAAGACAATTTCGACAAAATCTCGAATTGAAGATTCAAATAAAATATCGTCGTAGGCGATGGCTACTGGAAAAAGGAAAAGGACATCTACATCAAATGCCAGAAAGATGAGGGCGTAGAGGTAAAATACAACACCGTAGCGTATCCAAGGATCACCAATGGGGTCCATGCCGCATTCGATAGCCTGGAGAGAGTTGTCGCGAAGCTGTCTTGTCTCGTTGGGCATCAATAGATAGACGATAGCGATTGGACCTAATGCAAACGCCAATCCACCAAGCGTGAATGCCGCAATCCAGAGTACATTTTCCTGATAAAGAAAAGTGGAGAAGTTCGGTTCCATTACGTTTCCTTGAAAATACAGTATTGAATACGGAATACAACGCTATCGACTGATATCATAAATGGGGCTAACTTAAATAATTGTGCTTAGAGTGTCAACAGTAATTTCACACATCTGTACCACATCGTAGCTCTTTGGTAGGGCTGTATTCATTTGGAATCCTTACTGGAAAAAGACTTGAGAAAGTTTCCAAAAGTGCTATGGTAAGTTTAACATGTAAGAGAAACCGATACGAACCATCAATTATATTGAAATGAATACCAAGGCGTTATTATGTCTATTACATTGAGACAATTAGAGATATTTATTGCTGTTGCAGAAACTGCCCAGGTAACAAAAGCGAGCAAAAAATTGTTTGTTACTCAGTCAGCGGTCAGCATGGCTCTGGCTGAACTCGAAAATCAGTTGGGAGGATCACTCTTTGATAGACATGGGAGGAGTCTGTTGCTCAATTCCCGTGGTCGTTACCTGCTGCCGCTGGCAAAGGATATTACTGGCCAGGTCAGCAGTATAGAATCCATCATGTCTGAAAGAAATGATACTCTGGAGGGAAAGGTGGAGATCGTTGCCAGCACAACTCTGGGAAACTACATTCTGCCGTATCTCATTGGTGCCTTTAAGCGTATACATCCCAAAGTCCATATCAATTTACTTGTGTATGGGACAAAGTACGCTGAGCGGCTCGTTTTTGAAAAGAAAATGGATCTTGGTTTTGTCGAGGGACCGTTATCAAATAGGGAAGAGATACTGGTCCGACCCTGGTTCGAAGATGAACTCGTCGTGCTCTGTGCACCTAATGATCCCCTCGCACACAACGAAAATTTTGATTTAAAAAAGGATCTTAAAGGGAAAAAGTGGGTTATGCGGGAACGCGGATCGGGAACTGATGTTATCGTCAGGAAAAAACTTGGAAGCTATATGGATGATTTTCATATAGTGATGGAGATGGGTCACCCAGAGCCTATCAAAAGAGCCGTCGAGTCAGGAGCCGGTATCACCTGTCTCTCCGCTTTATGTATATGTCGTGAAGTTGAGAATGGCTGGTTGAAAAGTCTAAAGATTGAAGGTCTCGATATGAAGAGGCAGTTGAATATAATTCAACGAAAAGATTTTGAAATGAGTGACAGCCATGCAGAATTTCTGGCGTTTTGCGATGTTATGACTATTTGTGATGAAGCCGGTATCTGCCTCTCCTCACCGTGGAAGCTGCAATCTTTACTGGCAAGGCATTCTGCGATGAAAAAATAGCCTTGGTCAATAAAACACTTTTTTCAGGTTTAGACCATGAGGCGGGGCCGTGGCCCCTGCAAGGGTTCTGTCTTTTGCCAGGAGAATCTCTTTGAATTCGATCACTGACAATCGTTCCCGCCCAGATTGAAGCAGGGTTCCTATCAGATTGCGCACCATGTTGCGCAGGAAGCCGTCGCCTATAAAGTCGAAGATGAGAAAATCATCATCTATGCGGGTCAGAGATACTTTTGAAAGGGTCCTGACCGCACCTCGACCAAACGGATAGCTTTTGTCTCTTGAACCTGAATTCTCAAAAGATGAGAAATCGTGGGTTCCCTCAAGCTCACTCAGACATCCTCGCATTATTTCCAGATTGAGATTGTCTCTGATATGTGACGAGTAGAGTCGTTTTGGCGGCGGCTGTATTCTGCCGGTGAAGATGGTGTACTGGTAGTGTTTCCCTTTCGAGGAGAACCTTGCATGAAAGTCGTCTGAAATGTACTCAGTGTCGAGTATGCGGATAGAACCGGGAAGCATCGAGTTGAGACCGCGAAGAAAATCTGACGGAGAGATGGCGCATACAGTTTTAAAATGTGCGACCATCCCTTCAGCGTGTACACCTGCATCAGTCCTGCCGGCCCCGTGCAGAGAAATATCTTCCCTGGCCATCCTTTTAAGACATGTTTCTATCTCACCTTGAATTGTCCTGGCATCTCTTTGTCTCTGCCATCCATTAAACTCAGTGCCATCGTAAGCAATTAAAAGCCTAAGGTTACGGCGGGCATGATCCATTAGAGTAGGTCGTGGTAATGGGTAAAGGTTTAGCCCGCATTTCTCATGAACATTGTGTCAATTTTCTGAAACTGTTTTCATTGTAACAGCTTGCTACCCGTTCGATTTGACGAGAAATTTTACACAATGTTCACCAAAGGCCAGCAGATATGATCACATCCGGAGTCTCACTGCGTTCGCTTACCTGCAGCGTCGCTACCCCAGCAAACATAGACTATTATAGTTCACTAGGGTGCTTCTTGAATATGTAATCATCTTT
>CAXMTO010000106.1:0-19346 GCA_964196355.1 uncultured Myxococcota bacterium | reverse complement strand
CCTCGAGAGTGAGATTGTGATCATGAATATGCTCACCAGGAGCAATCTCTGCGGCGGCACAGCCAATTATCTGCCCGTATTTCCGCACAACATCGCCGATAGCCAGACCTTTAAGGGCGACTTTATGCCCTCTGGGGATTGTTTTGCGTGTTGTTATTCCACAGTCATGAAGGGTTGTTCCCTTTGCGATATCGTTGACTGCTACAGCAACATCATCATTTTCCGAAAGAATTAAGATCTTTGGACCAAGTGTTGTCATAGTAAATACCTGTTAAGTTTTTTGTATGCATAGTACAGACTGTTGTGTATGTCAATGCATTTCTCCCCAGCATCAAAGCAGTGCGAGACTAACACCGGTAAACGGTAAAAAACCCCTGCACTCTTTTCAGTACCCGCTGCAGATGCAAATTCTGAATTAATAGCATTAATTCGCAATTCTGAATGATTCCCATATCCGACATAAGACATGGAGAGCAACGAAGTAAGCACGTAATGGAATCAATCATCGAAAACGTACAAAAACACAACAATACGTTTTATGGGTTGCGCCGACTCTTAAATATAACTAGGATGTACGTATGTCCCTTCCTAGGAGCTTGTCCGAGAAAACGGGAAAAAATCACATTTCACATGGCTCAAAAAGATAATATGACGAAAAGAGCAAACAGCATACGCTCCGATAAAAACGTGACAATGAAGAAAGCTGATCCGTTATATCTCAAGGTAGCCGATCATATTCATCAGTGCATATTACAAGGTGTTCTTAGTAAACGGACGGTTATCACAGAGGCAAGCATAAGCAGAATGTTCAAAATCAGTCGTACACCAGTCCGGCAAGCCTTAACCCGCCTGGAAAAAGAGGGATTAATACGCCACAGGAAAACACGGGGTTATGTGGTCGGAAAAGATGAAAACGGAGACGAGCTGAAACTGATACCTGACATGCTACAGCTTCCATCAGGCCACAGTTTTCTGATCCCAACTGAGGAATGGGAGCGTATTTATGATCAAATTGAGAATGAAATCATTCGGCTCTCAATTCTTTCAAGTTGGCATCTTAATGCACTGGAGCTCGCAAAATCTTATGAGGCAAGTCGCAGAACCATTCATGAAATCCTCTCCCGTATGGAAGTCACCGGACTCGTGGAGCGAAATTATCGATCAAGGTGGACTATAGTTCCTCTTGATGAAAAACGGCTGGATGCCATTTTCGACGTACGAAGTTGGCTTGAGCCTAACCTTTTAGCTCAAGCGATGCCCAAGATCCCAAAAAGCATGCTTGAGCAGGTAATTGAACGCCATAAGAGCGCACTGCTGCGCTATCCGGACGCAAGGGCAGCCGAACTCAACCAGCTTGAGGTTGACATGCACGAGAAATTATTACAATACGCAGACAACCCGGTTGCAATGGTGGCACTAAAAACCGCAAAAGCCGGACTGATTTCAAGTAAGCACATAGTCGGGTCCGAAGAAGTCCCGTTAGGAAATGATGACCCTTTTCTGGAGGAACATCTCAGCATACTCGAATCAATCTACCGTCAGAATACTGATGAAAGCAGGTTGAGACTGCAGGCTCATCTGCTTAAATCGCGTCATAAGGTGCGGGCGAGGCTGAGACGGTTTCGCGAAGTAATTGAGATCATACCGACAAAATTTGTTAAACGCCTGAAAGATTGAGCAGGGGAGCTGAAAGAGAACGATGCGGATAAATTGTGATCCCAGCTGAATGGAATAAAAACCATGGAGATGTGGGAATTGGGGCCCCGCTGCATTTAATCGGCAGGAACATTGTAGTGTTCTTTCCGGTCCTTATAATACCTCTGAGTTGGTTCCATTTCTGCTGGCTGTCTATTGAAAAACATATTTATATCAGCGGGAAGATCAGATGGAGACTTACCCGTGAAGAGATAATAGCAAAGTCCCAGTCCTGAAACAACGAGAAGAACAATGAATCCTTTTTTAAGCTGACTGCGAACTTTTTCACTGATCACACATATCAAAACAAGAAGAACCAGCAGTCCCAATCCAATGTACTCTTTGTACTCAAATACAAGATCAATAATAGTATTCATAACATCTTCTCATAGGCTATAGGCTCTCACTCATTCCAGACAGAACAGGTTTACTATATAATATCCATACTCTTTCTCATAGCCCGGAGAGAGGCAGGAAATCGACCACAAAATCTCCTTTGTAATAATTTTTGATTGCAGAAATAACACGCAGCATAAGCATCAGTGCACAATCTCCTTTTCCATTTTAGCTAAAGGAAAACTGAGAGTCAAACTGGTGCCCTCCTCTGGACTGGACGCTACATCTATATATCCCTGATGGGCCTCAACCACCTCTTTTACCAGAGCCAAACCCAGACCTGAACCGGTTATATGTCGCGTTGCTTTACCCTTTACTCTAAAAAAACGATCAAAAATATGCGGCAAATCCTCTTTGCTGATGCCTATTCCCGTATCCTTGACAATCAAGTTAGCGAACCCGCCACTGACGGTGGTAGCTATCGTCAGTTTTCCACCTTCCGGAGTATATTTAACACCATTGGACACGATGTTCATTATAGCGGTGCGCATATGATCATAATCGATGTTAAACCACCAGTCACTCTCACACGGCTGATATGTCATTGTAATATTTTTCCCTTCCACTTGAGGAGAGGCGATATCCATAACATCCTGAATAATTTCAGCACCCCTGACAGGCTCCAGGTTAAAGACAACCGTCCCGCTCTCGAGTTTCGAGAGATTTAAAAGATTATCGATTAAACCTAAAAGATCCTTTGTTCTGACCGTCATACGGTGATGCAATGCGTGACAGGAGTTCATTTCCTCATACTCACATCCTACTTGAGAGGCATATATCATCTGTTCAATGGAGGCCAGCGGTGATTTTAATTCGTGGGCAACCATAGCCACAAAATCTGACTTCATTCTGTCTATCTCTTTATGGGCACTGATGTCTTCAAAGGTTGTAACAGAACCGATAACCTCACCCTGATCAGAAGTAACCGGGGAACAATGGGCCCGTAGATATTTACGCGATATTGTACCGGGGGAAAATTCACGGGTCACAACAATTGATTTGCTAATGGCTTCTGAAACCATATTTACTGCTGTAATATCACGAATTGAAGCTGAAAGCGGCTTGCCAATGACCGGGTCAGTCTGTATTTCGAGGATTTTGATAGCCGCCGGATTATGATGTACCACTACACTCTCGGTATCTGTTACGATTACAGCCTCCACCATGCAACCGAAAACCGTTTTGAGTCGACTCTGTGATTTATCAATGGCTTCCAGCCCTATATTTTTTTCCCTGCGTAACTGTTCTGTCTCTGCCCGCATAGAAAGTTTGTCAATTGCCCGGTCAACAACCACACGTATATAGTCAGGCGTAAACGGCTTGCCCACAAAATCAAAGGCTCCCTGCTTCATGGCGCTTACCGCCTTAGTGACAGTAGCAAAACCTGTAATTACTATAACCTCCACATGGGGCTGATTTTCTTTAATCCACTCCATCACGGCAAAACCATCTATTCCCGGCATCATGAGATCAGTCAGCACAATCTGAAAATCCTGTTCCTTCAGAAGTTCCAGCCCGCGATTTCCATCTTCAGCTTTTGAAATCTCAAAGCCTCTTTTGGAAAGAGCACGTCCCACTCCCTCACGAATTACCATCTCGTCATCTATGATCAGTATGCGTATGTTATCCATAGCCATATTCCTAACACCGGTAAATGGTGAAAAATCCTGCACTCTTTTCAGTACCCCCCTTGAGGGGTATAAGTGGAGCACACCTCTTCCCGGTCAACTCCTCCTGGAAGAGGACAAGAGTCTATGCCAGCCAGCTTTTTATAAGTTCGAGCAATTCCTTAGGCTCAACGGGTTTCGGCATATAATCCTCTGCCTCACTTTCAAGCATATCACGATGAGAATAGGTACTTGTAGTCACTCTTTCAGCCACAGCGGTGAGCAGAATAATCGGAATTCCGGCAGTCTCCGGATCGCTTTTTAACTCTGCACAGGCTTCATGGCCGTTCATGACCGGCATCATCACATCAAGAACGATAAGATCCGGTTTCTCCTCGGCAACAGCTTCAAGTCCTTCTTTACCATCGTATGCAACCCGCACGTCATAGCCGCCGCTTTCGACAATAACCTGCACTGCTTGAACAAAATCAGGATCATCGTCAACGAGCAGAATCTTCTTTTTGTCAGCCATCCTTTTCTCCTTTATGAGTTAGGGTCTTTTGATTATTCTCAATTAATTACTGGCCTGGGCAGCAATCCAGCGCCACCAACAATTTCGTTCAGTTTCTCCTCCCACTCTATTGCCATGACATGAATGCCGGCTATCCCTTCCATCTCTTTTAATTCCTGAATCTGTTCTATGCACATCTCGATACCTTTGGCAGCCTGTTTTTCTTTAGGCTCATCAGCGATGCGCTTGATCACCTCTTCTGGAATATCCATCCCTGCCACCATGCGACGCATGAATTTCGCCATACCTGCTGACTTCAGGGGAGTTACACCAGCAAGGATTTTTATTTTTTCATGCAGCCCTTCCCGCTTCGCCCCCTCCATGTAGGTTTTAAATTTTTCTATATTATAGATACATTGAGTCTGAACAAAATCAGCCCCTGCTTCCATTTTCAGCCTTAATCGAGGCACTCGTATCTCGAAAGGATCAGCAAAGGGATTCACTGCACATCCGATATAAAACTCCGGTACTCCCTGCAGCTTATCGCCGGAAGGAAACACTCCGTCATCCCGCATAGTCTTTGCCAGGTGAATCAACTGCATCGAATCAATGTCAAATACATTTTTAGCCTGCGGATCATCTCCAAATTTCTGATGATCGCCGGAGAGGCAAAGTAAATTTCGAACTCCGAGGGCTGATGCCCCCAGGAGATCTGACTGCAAGGCGATTCGATTTCTGTCACGAACCACCATCTGTATCAGCGGGTCAATACCCAGCTCTTTTATGAGCATACAACCTGCCAGAGAACTCATACGCACTACCGAGGTCTGGTTATCCGTAACATTACATGCATCTACATTATCTTTTACAAAGGCGGCTTTTTTCCGGACGATATCGGGATCCGCTCCGCGGGGAGGGCCGCATTCTGCGGTGACAGAAAAGTGCCCGGCGTCCAGTACTCTTTTCAGATTACTTTCCGATTTCATTATATCATGTCCTCCCTGATGATACGGCGTGGACCACCGTCCCTTGCCGAATTCCAGCCTTTGTATGGTTTGAGTCTGCCATAATTTTCCATTTGATCCAGTGATACCAGGCGATCTATGATCAGTTGCCATCCACATTTAACGTCTTTATCAATCTCGCATATACCCCGCACGGATCCGCCGCAGGGCCCATGGAAAAGCGACTTTGCGCAACGAGTGACAGGGCAGATACCACCGGTCAGGTGTAAGACACAATCACCGCATCCCTGGCACCTCTCGGCCCATTCCCCCTGGCGTTCAGTAACGCCGAGAAAACCGGTGTTGATGCCTGGCAGGAGAGGTGTCACTGTGAATTTTTCAGCCAGAAATTGAATTCCAGCCCCGCAGGCGATAGAGAGGACAGCCTGATAATCTTCAACATAAGGGCGCATCGTCTCAACGTATTCAGGATCACACTGCCTCTCAAGACTCACCTCTTTTATTTCGATCTTTCTCCCACCGGCCTCCCGGGCAAGTCTCAGGGTAGATGCAAGAACCTGAACCTCTTTCTCACCGCCGACACGGCAAACGGTGACGCAGCCATGGCATCCCGCCACTACAATGTTATCATATGGTTCAACCATCTCCAGGATCTCTTCAATGGGTTTTGGTGTTCCTGTAATCATACTGCATCCTCCTGTGATGTGACTTGAACAGCAGCACCGCGTGCCACATTTATCGGACTTGGCCCGAGCCCGAGTATCTGCTCGACAAATTCATTGGCGTAAGCCGCGAACTTTGATCCTTCACCGGCACTCAAATTGTACATTCTGATCCGATCCTTACCTATATCGATCTTTTCCAATATGCCATACACTCTTTCAACACGGGAGCGAGCACGAATATTGCCGGACACATAGTGACAATCTCCCTCCAGACAACCAACTACCATGACACCATCTGCACCATTCTCAAACGCTTTCAGCAGCAACGCCTCATCTATCCTGCCGGTGCATGGCAACATTACTATACTGATCGCCGGGGGATAGGATCGCCTTTCCGAACCTGCCAGGTCCGCTGCAGAATACGCTCAGTGACGACAGGCAAAAACGATGACACTAGCTGTAAAGTCGCTCATCATTACTCCTTTCCTGATTGCTGGTTTGTTTCGCAGTACGACTCTATCTTGGCCGTTATATTTCTATCTTCGAACCGACCAAGAGAAATTGTTTTTGCCGGACACTCGGCCACGCAAATCCCGCATCCCTGGCAGAGAGCCGGATTAATCTCAGCACTATGCTTATCATTGATAAATGGTACACCGTATGGACAGGCCCGCACACATGTAAGACAGACTGCGCAATTTACCGGATCAACTTTTGACACCACTCCGGACATCTTCAGGCTCGACTGGGAGAGGATGGTTGTCGCCCTTGCCACTGCAGCCTGAGCCTGGGCAATTGCCTCTCCGGAACTTTTGGGACCATGAGCGGTTCCGGCCATAAAGAGCCCCTCGCCGGCGAGATCCACAGGCCGCAGTTTTGCATGCGCCTCGATGAAAAATCCGTCATCGTTTCGAGGCACTCGTAACATTGATGCCAGTTCTTCTGTGTCTCTTGGTTTCATGCCCGTTGAGAGCACGAGAAGATCTGCCCTGATTTTTACCGGCAGCCTGATTGAAGGGTCTGTTATCATGACATCAACACCACTCTCATCAGCGGTAATTTCAGGCGGATTAGTCTCAGGATCGTAGCGGATAAAATTTATCCCCTCCATTCGGGCACGACGGTATTCGATTTCCCCCATCCCGTAGCAACGCATATCACGATAGAGAACATCAACCTGTGCTTCCGGGTACATTTTCTTAAAACGCAAGCCGTTTTTAACCGCCTGATTGCAGCAGACACGAGAACAGTAGGGCAGAAAATTGTCGTCTCTGGAGCCTGCGCACTGCAGCATGACCACCCTTAAGTGTTGCCATTCTTCGTCCTCACTGCTTTCAAGGGCCGACTCAAAATCAACCCCGGTCATGACTGTATCAAGTTCCCCCAGTCCATATATCTCCGGGCGCGCCTCTTCCGCACCAGTTGCGACAAGGATCGCTCCATGTTTCAGTATTCTTGTAGCGCCTGAAGGAGTCATTATTTCCGTTTCAAACGAGCCGACAAAACCGGACTGTTCCACAACTTCGCTGGAAGTAAAAACCTTGATTCTCTCATCGGCCACGAGTTTGTTTTTTAGATCGCTCAAGTACTCTCCGAAAACCTGGCCGTCGGCGGTGCGTTTGAGGTTGAGAAGCTGACCTCCCAGTTCCTCTTCCCGCTCAATGAGCCACACGCCAAAACCCTGCCGGGCAGCTTCCACAGCTGCGGTCATACCAGATATACCGCCCCCGACAACCAGCAGTCTGGAGTCAACCTCAAATTCGAGCTCCTGCAGCGCGTCACTCGCCGCAGCATTGGCCACACCCATACGAGTCAAACGTTTAGCCTTTTCCGTGGCAAGCTCCGGTTCCGTCGGGTGAACCCAGCTGCACTGATCACGAATATTGGCCATTTCAAAGAAATATTTATTAATCCCGGCCTGCTGGAGGGTGGACATAAAGAGCGGTTCATGAGTGGACGGCGAGCAGGCGGAAGTTACCACCCTGTTCAAGCGGTGCTCTTTAATAATATCCTTCATCCGTTCCTGGGAATCTTGAGAGCAGGTATAAAGCGGCTTGTCCGTATACACTACTCCGGGAAGAGTTTTTGCATACTTCATGACTGCATCAACATCTACTACTGAGGCGATATTGGTGCCGCAGTGACAGATGAAAACCCCGATGCGCAACTCCTCTTCTTCTTCAACAGCTCTCTCCTCCGGTAAAATTTCAGCAGTAACAAGACTGTCTCTTGCCTCTGCTAAACCTGCAGATGCGGCCTCTGCAGCTGCTGAAGCTTCGCATACTGTTTCAGGAATATCCTTTGGTCCGTTTATGGCTCCGCTGACAAAAACTCCGGGCCTGGAAGTATCAAGCGGCCGGTAATGATCCGTCACGGCAAAGCCGTACCTGTCAAGTTCAATTTCAAGTTTTTCGGCAAGTTGCTTTGTAGAGTTTGAGACCTGCAACCCTACGGAGAGCACAACCATCTCAAAAATCTCGGATTGTCTGGTCCCTGATTCATCTACATATCTCAGTTCCAGGTCGCCCGTAACAGGGTCTTCAAAAACCCTGCTGACCATGGCTCGTACAAAGCGGACATTATGATCCTGCACGCGGGTAACGTAGTCATCGAAATTTTTCCCAAATGACCGCATGTCAATGTAGAAAATAGTTGGCTCAATGGAAGAATCATGCTCCCGCGCAATAAAAGCTTCTTTTGTTGCATACATGCAGCAGACGGAAGAACAGTAATCCCTGTCGCAGGAATGATCCCTGGATCCGACACACTGGATCCAGGCAATTTTCTTCGGGTGTTTCCCGTCTCCCGGCCTGATCACAGTTCCCGAAGTTGGCCCGGAAGCAGAAAGAAAACGCTCAAACTCAATGGAGGTAACGACATTCTTGTAGAGCCCGTAACCAAATTCACCCCTTTTCTTTGCATCAAAAACCTCTATTCCGGGTGAAAAGATGACCGAGCCGATATTGATCTCTTTTTCAGTTTCCTGATGAGTGTAGTGAATGGCGCCTACTCCGCAGATCGACTGGCAGATCCCACACCCTCCGGTGTTCAATCTTACGCAGCTCTCCTCCTCAATAGTCGGCACCCTGGGTACGGCCTGCGGATAGTGGATATTTACAGGTTTTCTGCCATTAAGGTTTTCATTGAACGTATTCAGAAGCGGCCTGGGCGGTCTGTTGCTGACGCTGTCAATATCGAGAAACCCGACTGGACAGACCGAAACACAGCCGCCACAGACCTGGCAGATATCAACTCCTGCTTCGATTCCCTCCTCCACCATTTTCAGGGCGCCAATCTTCATCACCTTATCACAGGTGATCACACAGAGACCGCAGCGGATACAGTCGGTATTCTGATGGTCACCCAGTTCTTTACGAATCGCCTGTGAACGCTCCTGCACAGCAGCACCAAGACTTTTTGTTAGTTCCGGTGCATTACTCACTTTAATTGCGGAAAACTTTTCCGGACAGGCTACAAAACAGGCCCCGCACCCGGTACATTTATCTTCGTCAATAACGGCTTTCTGTTTTTTCTCCCAGACAATGGCATCCTGCAGACAGGCTCGAAAACAGAGGCCACATTCAGAACACGCCTCTTCCTCAACTGCAAAAGTCCACTTGTTTGATGACGAAGGGCTGACCGGTCCACTCCCCCTGATGCTGTTTTTCTCTCTGGCACGCAGTTTTTTCTTTTTCTCTCCCTCTGCCGGTGGGGCCTGGAAATACGATTTATGCGTGACAGGACAGATCAATTCACAGAGCCCACACCCTGTACAACTGCCAACATCAACATAACGGGCATGACTGGTGACGGTTGCCGTGAAGTTGCCTGCCTCGCCGTCAAGACTTTTCACCTCACTATGGGTAAATAGTTCTATATTTTCATGACGGCCGACTTCCACAAGTTTTGGAGAAACAATACACATGGAACAATCGTTTGTGGGAAAGGTCTTATCAAGCTGAGCCATCTTTCCGCCAATTGCAGGCGAACTTTCAACGAGGTAAACCTTGATGCCTGAATTGGCGAGATCCAGAGCTGACTGCATGCCACTTATCCCGCCACCAATGACCATTACAGCGCCTGTTGGTGAATCTGCTTTTTTTGCTGGAGTTTCCATATTAACTGTCATACCGAATCCTCCGTGGCTGTGGAATCAAAATGTCGGGTGAGAACTGCCGGCGAAACCAGGTGCAATTTCTGTTGTCTCTTTGGGTACTGGCCTTCAATTGCTGCCATAATCAATTCTGTTGCAAAAAAGACTGGAAAATCAATCCCACCTCCGATATTATCCTGCCGGCTTTCTACATTAGCCTGGCACATGGGACAATCTGTAACCAGCATCGTTGCTCCCGCTCTCTTTGCTGCGGCAGTGATATCACCCACCAGTTTTATTGCGATATCCGGCCTTGCCATTGTCAAACTGCCGGAACAGCACTCTGTTCGATGGGACCAGTTAACCGGTTGAGCCCCTATTGCTTCAACAATGCGTTCGAGATTGACGGGCATTTCCCATTGAGGGGCACCGGTAATATGGGGATGACGGAGAGAGAGGCAGCCATAGTAGCAGGCGACAGGCATATCGGTCAGTGGCTTTTTAACCTTTTCTCTCATCTTCGCCAGGATATCAGGTCGTGCCAGAAAGGAACTGATATGAACTATTTCAGATTCAGGTCCATAGTCCAGGGTATCCCACATTCCGGAATTATTCCTCATTTCCCTGTCTGCTGCCCGCAGACGCTGAAAACATGCTGCACAGGGTACGAGAATATCATGACCAAGACCCTCAGCCTGACGCAGATTTCTCATGGGCAAACGCATTCCAACCTCATGATTGGTCATATGGGCAGATGATGCACCACAACAGTTCCAGTCAGGGATATCAACCAGCTCAACATCAAGTATTTTGCAAATTTCCCGGACCGACTGGTCATAATCGAGGGCAGTTCCTTCAAGGGAACACCCGGGGTAATATGAAAATTTCATCTGTCATACTCCTTTCCCTTACCGGAAAAGATCTGCTTTATTTCAGACTTTCCCTTTATCGAATGCGGGGTGAGTTTGAGCCGGCCTTTGAGGAACATATTGAGTCCAAGCTTCATATCACCAAACAGATCTTTTGAACTTATCTTATAGCCACCTATCAGCCCTATCTCATAAGCTCGTCCCCAATGGCTGATTGAACCCAGAAATGCCTTATGGAAAAGAGGAATTCTCGGTTCAGCCGGAGTGACATTTTTTCTCAGTGCAATCTCCCGTAATACGTCCATCAGGCCGGCGATTTGGATATCATTCGGACATCTTGTGGCACACGTTTCACAGGCCGCACAGAGCCAGATGGTGTGACAGTTCAGCAGTGGTTCTTCCATTCCATACGCCGCAAGCCGAACCACTTCCATAACGTTTAAGTCAAAGAACTCTCCAACAGGGCAGCCCGCCGAACATCGGCCACACTGATAGCAGGCCTGTACATTAACCTCTCTTTCTTCCAATTTATTGAGGAATTTTTTATTCCTATCCTCTGGTGAAACGATGGTATTATTCATTGTTTTCTCCAGTCAATGTCTCCATAACAACAGGAAAACGGAGAGCGAAGGTTGCACCTGATCCCGGTGAAGAATTGACTCTGATGCTCCCCTTATGTTCCTTGACAATCGCGTAGGAAACGGATAGTCCCAATCCGGTCCCTTCCCCAGTGGCCTTTGTGGTAAAAAATGGATCGAAAATTTTCTCACGCAATTCACGGCCGATTCCCGGCCCGGAATCTGTTATTGTAATTTCATTAATATCCTGATTTGCTCTGCACCTGCTGATTATCTTGATACGACCGTTTCCTTCCATGGCCTGTGCCGCATTAACAATGATATTCATCACCACCTGGTTCAGCCGGATGGGGTTCCCGTAAATTGGCGGCAGTTTCTCTTCCAGCTCCATTTCGACTGTGATGTTGTGGAAAATTGGCTGATGCTGCAGCACGGTGATAGTTTTGTGTATGACCTCATTGAGTCCTACCAGTTCCATCTCGTAGGTTGTCTGATGGGAAAACTCAAGAAGATCAGCAACGATAACTTTGCAGCGCTCGGCCTCATGGATAATTGTCTCCAGATCTTCATTTATAGGATGATCCTCTCCCACCTCCTCCTGAATCAGATTGGCATAAAGCATTACTCCGGACATGGGGTTATTTATTTCATGAGCGATACCAGCTGCAAGACGGCCTAAACCTGCCATTTTTTCAGACTGCATCAACATGTTGTGAGTCTGCTCAAGATCTTCTTCAATCTGCTGCATGGCCCGCAGATCTGTAAACAGGCCGAAGGTTGCAATTTCCTGGTCCTTGTCGTAGATAATACCACCCGAAAAGCTCACGGGGATATCATGTCCGTCCTTATGTTTTACCGAAATTTTATGTCTGAGCAGTTTTCCCTTACCGCCAAAGTCATCACTGCGCATACGCTTAATCAGCTGATACGCTCCACCCTCCTGATAGAGGCCTGTAACGTGCAGACGTGACCCGATCTCTTCCTCATCGTATCCCAACAGCAACTGCGCCTCTTTGTTGAAGAGTATGAAATTACCCTTCATGTCCGCCGCAATGATTCCGTCAACCGAAGAATCAATGAGGTTATGAAAAAAGGCATTCCGCCTCCTCATCTCACCTTCCAACTTTTTCTGCGGGGTTATATCTATCAGATACAACAGGTAGTAATCGGTCGATAATGACTCAGGGGAAACGATAACGGCATTTAAAATACAACGGTTACCGTTTTCCATTATTTCAATCTCATGCCTGATTTTGGGATTGTCCTTTTTATCGGGCGAGTTGAAATACGCTATAATGCGGTCATAGAGATCAGCATTATTTTGTCCCAGAATGAGTTGCAGGGATTTCCCTTCAAACTCGTCAAGAGGAACAACCAGGAACCTTGCTGCTGCAGGGTTTGCATGGATTACCAGATGATCAAGACCAACGACAATCACACCGTTGGGGGTCTCTTCCAGAATTGTATGAAGGTATTGATATGGACCCAGCTTTGCGGCAACTTCAGCAGGATCCCTGTTTGTAGTTGACAGAACAGATGCGATTTTCACAGCCATCTACCGATCAATAAGGTCCAAGAATTCAGGTAACCTGCCCCGCCAGCCAATTGCAAGAAGTACGATACCATCGCCAAGTGCTGCCAATTCTTTCATAAAATCAGCTGCGACCTGCATCCCCGCATCTTTTTTCACTGGTGCCTGCATCATATTTTTTAAAAATTCCTGAGGAATTGACGGTACACCCGGCAAATTATTAAGATACCTTATCATGGTCACTGATTTCAAAAACATGAGGGAAGAATAGAGTTTTATTCCTGCCTTCTCCGCAAAGGGGACAAACTGCTCTACTATGTTGATGTCATAGGTTGGACCAAGAGTAACTGATGTCACACCGTATTCCCCAAGCTGCATAAAAAATTCAGCTCGTTCCCGGTTAAAATTGACATCGTCAGAAAGCTCTATGGAAACACCTACCTCAAAATCTGTAGCGCCATCAAGCACCTCTCCTGCAAGGTCTTCACCGCTGTTTAAAGCCCTGACACACTGCAGCATTGATATCAGATCGAGATCCCCGCTTGTTCTGGCCACAGGTTGATCCCCTTCGGCCGGATCATGCCCTTCTTTAATTACAATCTTTTTTATTCCAAGAGCTGCTGCTGAGAGAAGATCCGCCTGAAATGAGATTCGATTTCGATCTCTGCCAGTTATGATCATTATCGGATCAATAGCTTTGTCCATAAGTGCCAGGCAGGGAGCGAGTGGCGACATACGCATGATCGCATGTTCACTGTCCGTTACCCTGACGCTATCGACTCGTCCTCTCACCTTGAGAGCAGTATCAAGAAAGCCATCCAGACGTGCTCCTTTGGGTGGATCAATCTCGGCGATCAGAATAGGGCTGGTGGAATTGGGATTTTGATGTGCTACTTCCATTGAACCTCCTGTAAGATGATAATGAGTTACTACTATTCTTAGGGGAGTGTGGATCTGATACTCATAGATGAAACTTCCGGTCGCAGGTATATTAAAGTTTGCTCAATTCCCCTTAAGCCAACCATCAATTTCAATTAACAAAGTATTCGATAGATTTTCAAGATAAAAAAATTTTTCCTGGATAATTAGATGATTATCCACAACGAATCAATCTGCTGGAATTTTCTTTCTATTGAAGAAACTCTGGAGGTTCCCAGCCATTTTCGGTATGTATTAATGGTGTTTTGGCATTGCATATTTCTTGATACTTTTCCTCTTTCAATAAAAAACAACTCATGGCTATTACTCTTCCTCTCATTGCGGCTTGTACTATCCAGCTGATGCGTCGTTCAGGAAATGGTCAACGCGGTTAAACACAGTATTATGGGAGAATACTCCCTGAGCAAAAAGAGTACTCACGGGAGCCGGAAAACTTCCATCAGGAAAGGAGTGGAGATAAAGGAAATAAAGGCGGAAACAGCGGGAAAAAATAAATATGTGGCGACTGATCAATAAGACTGTCAATCGAAGCTGACATATGCCTCCGTTGACAGTCTTATTCGTGATCTCAGGCCCTAAAAGAAATCGCTCTTTGTACAAACGATACTGTCATACGGGATAAAGAGTTCTCTCCTCTCACCGAGTCGAGGTTTCTTCAGGTCGTACTCCTTCATGGAGAAAACGAGGGTCAAACGAACGCCTGCGTCGATCTCAACCCGGACACTGCCATCATCCAGGCTGAGATCAAGAATTTGACCACTTAGACAAGTTCCATGGTCCGTGTTTTCATTTTCCGGATCGAGGATTATCGCTTTCGGGTCTATGTGCAGTTTTACACTTTCAACGCCGGAAGGCACCCTGTCGGCAGGTAATTTTATAAGCACCTTCTCTGTTAACCGGAAGATCACTTCTTCTGCTCTTTGACGAGATATGGTAGTCTTGAATATGTTCTCATTTACCAGATCGGAGAGGGAACCGTTCTGCAGGAGGAGAGTGTGGTCCGCCAGTCTCTGTCCCTGGGAAAGATAATGGGTGGAAAATATGATTGAACTCTTTTCCTCTCTATTTATTTTCTTCAGGATATTCAAAATTATCTCCTGATTCTCCCTGTCAACATTGGCGGTCGGTTCATCACAGAGCAGTACCTCGGGACACAGAGCAAGAGCCCGTGCAAGAGCAACCCGTTTGACTTCACCGCCCGACAGCCCCTGGATATCATAATCCGCAAATTTCTCCATTCCGACCAGCTCCAGCATCTCCCCTATCCGCTGTTTTCGCAACTCTCTGGAAATCTTTCTCACCTTCAGACCGTATTCAACATTTCGGTAGACCGTGCCACTGAAAAGAATAGGACTCTGATCAAGCAGCACTACCTTTCTTCGCAGACTATGCAGATGTTTTTCACTGAACCGTACCGGCAGGTTATTAAAACTAATCTGACCGCTGCTTGGCTTATCGAGAAAAGCCAGAATTTGCAGCAGACTTGTTTTGCCGGCCCCATTCGGGCCAATAAGGGTATAGATTGCATTCGGCTGAATCTCCAGACTTTCGATATTGAGAACAGTCCTCTCGCCGTGAAATCGTAGCAGGTTTTCAAGTCTATACAGCATCGCCTCTCATTCTTCCCTGAAAAAAATGGAACAACATATTAATACCAAATGCAAAAGTCATAAGAGCGATCCCCAGAGCCACAGCAAGTACAAACTCGCCCTTATCATATTCCAACGCCATGGCTGTAGTCATTGTCCGGGTAAAGCCTTTAGCATTACCGCCCAGCATCATGCTGATTCCAACCTCTGCTATTACACGTCCATAAGCAGCTATTACCGCAGCAAAAATCCCATATCGAGCTTCCTTGACAATAACCGCAGCCATCTGGTACCTGTTTGCTCCCAGGGTCAATGCCGTCATCCGGTAACGTGCATCAATTCTGCTGACCGCCGCTATTGTAAGGGTTGTAATCACCGGGATGATTAAAATAACCTGACCAATGATTATGGCCTTCTGAGTGTAGAGGAGATCAAAAGAACCGAATATTCCGCGCCGGGAAATAAAGGAGTAGACGAAGAGGCCGATAACAACGGTGGGAAGAGCTAAAAGAGTATTCAGACAGGTCAGTAAAAACCGTTTGCCGGGAAACACTGAATAGGCAATGACAAAACCGGACGGAATACCGACAATAGAGGCAATAACTGTGGCTCCAAAACTTACCTTGAGTGAAACCCCAACAATTTCAAAAAGTTCCGGGTCCCAGGAGGTCAAGAGTAAAAACGCTGACTGCACACTGTCTAAAAGTAAATCCATTATACCTGATGAAATCGTAAAAAGGTCACTCGAATCCTTAGATGGCTAACCCACATTTCTCATTAAAACACGTCTTCGTCTCGTCATGTGCCATCCTCTTGATTGAAATTGTCGGGAAAAATCATTTTCCCACATAGAGAAATGTCATAACCTTCTAATTTGCTGACCAGTGTCCTGAAGGACCTTTCATGCAACAAGCCGATAAATTTTTGAATCCCTTTTTCGAAAAAGCGCTCTCTTGAAATTAGAAGATCAAAACGCTCCCATCGTAGTGGCAGAAAATCCAGTCCGACAAGTCCTGCAACGGCCCGAATCGCAGGAGCGGCATCGACTCTCCCTGAAAAAACTTCCAGAGCAGCATCCAGATGCCGGGAAACTTCTTCTCCATAACCAGAGATCTGGCTGGATGAAATATTTGATCTGGATATCTCGTAATCGAGAAGCAGCCTGGTTCCTGTACCAAGTGGTCTGTTAACAATACGAATATCATCCCTTACCAGATCTGCGAGTCCGCCTATTCCTTTTGGATTACCTTTTTGAACAATAAGTCCCTGCTCACGTCGACTGAAATTGACAAAAACAGGTGTTTTATCCAACTCTTGATCGGCAAAATCAAAATTGTATTCATTTTGATCATCCTGAAGCAGATGGCAGACACCAATATGACAAAGGCCCCTCCGAAGACTTCTGAGCCCGCCCATGCTGCCAAGATTTGCAAAAAAAGCAAGGGATCCCGAATTTTCTTTGTGAAACAAGGAAAGTGTTTTTTGAAACAAAGGATCATCACTTCCTGCCAGGAGAAGCACACCATCATCGGTTGAGCGGATCAATCCCTTACCCCGATAGTTCAGAATATTCGTCTCCAGCCACTCTTCAACCAGTCTCCTTGGGAAAAGCCATTTTCCCGTAATTTTTGTGGCGGGCAAACCTTTCTCGTTTACCAGGGAATAGACCATCTTTTCATTCACATGGAGCAGTCTTGCAACGTCCTTTGTTGTTAAGAATTTTATATTTTGCAGTGTTTCCATGTTTTTTAGGCCCCCTGTGTCCATATCTCCGTTTGAGCCCATTTTAATACCCGATTGAGTTATTTTTTTCCACCAGAGCGTGCTCAGGTCCTTAAAATAACCAACCCGAACCAATACAAACACCACTACAATAAGCTTTCACTTTCTATTTGATTTTTTGTTTAACTTTCTAAGGCAATTGGAGGAAAATTATTGGGCAGGAGGCATTGGGTATCCTGTTTTATCCAGCCATTGTTCCATACGGTCAAAGGCTTCATTGATAACATTCAATTCACCGCCAAAGGAGATACGCAAATGACCCTCACCGCCTTCTCCAAATGATCCCCCCGGAATAGTGATTACCTTTGCCTCTTCCAACAGCCTGATGGCAACCTCCTGGGAGGAGGCGTCTGAAAAAAGGTATTTTGCCATCACATAAAAGGCTCCTTTAGGTGGTACATAGGAAAAGTATCTGCTCAGTTTATCCAGTCTGGCGCAGCAAAGTGTTTTTCGCTTTACCAGTTCATCCCGCATATCAGCGACACATCTCTGATCACCGTCAAGGGCGGCAAGGGCTGCAAACTGGGAGGGGGTAGGTGAACAGATGGCGGTCGCATCATGAACTTTCATTATCTGTTCCATCCACCCCTTCGTTGCAGCGACCCAGCCGACCCGCCAGCCGGTGAGCCCGTATTTTTTAGAAAATGAACCTATTGATATAACATGGTTACGAAACTCTTCCATACTGAGCGGATTCAACGGCATGCTGCCATCATAGATGATATAATCGTACGCTTCATCTGCGATGACGACGAAATTATTTTCGACTGCCTGTCGGCAGAGAGTCAGTGTGTCAGCATCGGAAAAGACAGTACCGGTCGGGTTTCCTGGATTGCAGAGCATTATAGCTCTGGTTCTGGGAGTTACAGCACGCTCAATAGCTTTCAGATCCAGCCCCCACTCACGGGTAAGCGGAACAAATTTGGGGATGCCGCCGGCAAGCAGAACCTGCTCGATATACGAGGCGTAGGTGGGGGAAGGCAGAAGAACTTCATCTCCCTCATCAACAACCGTCAAGACTGTTGCCAGTAACGCCTCCATGCCCCCCACGGTCACGCAGATCTCCTCTTCAGGGTCCACAGTAATGTTCTTTTCCGAAAGCAGATATTCCGCGATACGTCTTCTCAACAGGGGCATACCGGTCTGAAGAGAGTATTTACCGCTGCCGGGATCTTCCACCAGTACCCTGGTGACTGCCTCCACTATATGTGCTGGTGTGGCAAAAGACGGGACTCCCTGACCCAGGGAAACACAACCACTTATTCTGGCGGCAATAATAGCCATCTCTTTGGTAGCTGATGGGGAGATGCTGCGTACTCTATGACTCATTGGATAGTGATGGGATGAACTGGCGGTGACATCCACATACTTACCAGGAGAACTATTTTTTTTGAACATTTTCTCTTTCTTTGTTAGTAATTTACGCTTGGAATATTTTCCCAGGCTATTAGTGCCGTACTCCTGAAAAGAGTGCAGGATTTTTTACCGTTTACCGGTGTTAGTTGATAACAGATGACGTGACAAACTCGAGTACAAAACCACCGTGGTCTATGTGGTTTTGAGAAATTCGGGCTAACTCTGTCTCAGTGCTAAATCGGTCTCACCATATTCATTTTTGGTAGTACGATCAAGTATTATCCAAAAACAATGCTGAGAGTATCTGATACCAGACATATTTTAGTGACTCGAATGAAAAATACGACTGAAGTAGGAAAAGGTAACAACATGAGGGTGAAAAATAATCGTTTATGATACAATCAGTCCTGAAGAAGACAGGAATGATTTAAAAAAACACTGCATCGAGACAGATGCGTTAACTGTTGCCAGACAAAAGGATAATTGGAGATATTGATGAAAACACTATTTCGCTGGTTGTTTCGAACTGTGCTCTTCGTGGTTCTTTTAGTCATATTGCTGGTTGTCTCTGTAACACTGCTGAAGATTCCAATTGATCTGACAGTATTTAAGGGACCGGTAGAAACACTTGTCAGCAAAGCTCTAAAACGGCCGGTAAATATTGACCAATCCATCGTAATATCCACTTCACTCAATCCTGTTTTTACCCTGAGAGGATTGAGAATAGGCAATCCGGATGGTTTTTCTCAAGAAACGTTTATCAATCTGGA
>CAXMTO010000105.1:0-27965 GCA_964196355.1 uncultured Myxococcota bacterium | reverse complement strand
GAGTGAGCAGGCCGATTTCTCCAGGGCCGAGAAAATGAGTCGCTTCATATCCAAGGTTTGGAAATGCACACGATTCTGATGCAGCTGCCAACGCCCCATCCTTCTCTCCGATACAGACAGGCGTCCTGCCAAGCTTATCTCTGGCGGCAAAGATACCTTCTTTTGTTAAGAGCAGCATGGAGCAGGAGCCTTTAATCATGGACTGGGCTTTTTGGATGCCCTCTGTGAAGGATTCTCCCTGGCAAATCAGCATGGCAACCACTTCGGTGGGGTTGGCGACGCCTCCTGTAGATTCTGAAAAAAAACTTTTCTGATTATTGGCGGATGTCACTAACTCTTCAATATTATTTATTTTGCCGACAGTTACAATGGCGAAAGTTCCGAGGTGGGAGCCGATAATAAGAGGCTGTGAATCGCAATCACTTATGACTCCTATACCGGAATTGCCTTCAAGTTTCGGCAGGTCCGCTTCAAACTTTGTTCTGAAATAGCTGCTCTCAAGGCTGTGAATTGAGCGCTGAACACCGTCTTTTCCCAATACTGCCATTCCGCCGCGTTTGGTGCCTAAGTGTGAATGATAGTCGGTGCCATAAAAAATATCGTCTACGCACCTCTTTTTTGAAACCACACCAAAAAAACCGCCCATATGTCTCTCCCATTTTTATCTCGGTTAAATATCGAGCTCTACTCAACATCAAGTAAGTCGAATGGTAATAAGTATCTGCTATTAGCAGTCCTATCCTGTTGAAAGGTCAGATGCTGCCCATCGTAATCAGTTTTGGCAACTTGGGCAAGTTTTTCGGGCGCGGGCGAGTTGGAAAAATCTCTCAGGGAAGCGCTGAGGTGTGAATGCTTAATCCAGGCAGAGTAACCTGTTTCAACAGGAGGAAACTAGCTGTGGTTTACAATACTTTACATGAAGGCAAAGCCCTCATTACACGACATGCCATCAACCATGGCGAAGCTGTCTTGGCTCACCAGAACCAGGACAGCTCCAACTTGTTATTCTGCTGCAAAGCAATAAAACAGTCCGCTTCCGCCGGTTTTTGCAAGAGCGCCCATGCTGCAGCCACGCGAACCATGAGCAGATGTCCACGACAGATTACCTCCGCCGTGACGATCATGGTGTCCTACCTGCGCCGAACCAGTGTCGCTACTCGTCCAGTTGTTGCAGGTATGATCTTTATCATCCGGGAAATAAGCAGTGCCATCATCCATGCTGCCGGTCAAAATATCATGCTGGTTCGGTTTATCTCCCCGCCCATTAACCAGCTCACCCTTTTCATTCAATGCGGTTTCTTTAAGTATGGTCTTGTTGTACAAATGCAAGGCGGTAAGATTCTCCGCAATAAGTACGCTTTTTGCGTTATACCATGGGCCGTTACCAATCCTGTCTCGAGCACTTATTCCGCGTTTCCCATCTGCCTCGGTGCTCAGGTAAGCGCGCCACTGACGTTTGCCGGCTCCAACTGCCGATGCCAGTGCCTGGCAGTGAGCGTCTGCTCCGGTCAGTCCACCCAGGTCACCACCTTTCCCGGAACCAGTGCTGGTAACGAAGAAACTCATGGTATTGTCTTCAGCATTTACGGGCATGACCATAAACAGGCCAGCAGTAATAAGCAGGTAAGAAAATTTTTTAAAATTCATGATAAATTCATCCCTATGTTAGTGTTTTTGGTTTGGTTCTCCAGCTAAATTCATTGATTTCTCAAGAAGGCTGAATGCTTGCTCGGATGGAGATAATTTCCGTGACAACAATCCTCACTACATAGGCCAGGAAAGCTGGAGGGGTCTTTGAACAGAGTCAAGAACAAGACTGCTCTTAGAAAATATCGTCTTCTGGATAATGTTCTGTCGCCACGTGTTAACAAGCACTTCGGAAAATATATGCAATGTAACTTGCCAAGTCAATACGGTGAGTACCTTTTGGTTGATAGGGAAATTCGGTTGTCTGGAAGTATCGCCATGTGCTATTTTTGGGTCTTTGATATCAACGACCGAAAAGACGACTGGTAATTTGCGACCGGTCCTGGCTCGAATGGTTTCTTGCCCTATGTCTCCCAGTTCCTGATGAAAAACGAGACGAAAAAACATCAGTAGCGAACTAAATGCCTGATTTTGTGTAGAAGCTGAAACATTTCTCTTAATTGCAAGATGAGCGAGAAAATCCTTTACCAGTTTGGGGCCACATAACTGTAATTGTGTAAAACTCATACCATTGTTGTTGCAGAAGCAGAATAACTTTCGAACCCAGGAGATATATGTTTTCTCTGTGCTTATAGCGTAATTCCTTAACCTCATATTTTCCCTCAAAACTTTGATAGCATCATCGGAAGATAACTGTCTTTTTGTTTTTTTCTCTGTCTCTGAGAATTTCAGGAAACTTCCCCACCCAAATAACCATGAATTTTTCTTTTCCTGAAGGGACAATAGAGCTTTCAAGTAAAAACTCCCCGAAATGTGCACTGTTGAACTCTTTGATATGATACATTTTAAATCCCTGTTGATGAATATTTACGACTTATTGCACCCGCCGTATAACAAGCGAAATCACCAATAAAACGGCTCAAGATTAATTGAAATCTTCTGCTTTGGCTCAATCAAAGCGATAGGCAGATGTTGGAATTCCCTGATACACGGCTGCTGTAAAAACTGGACTATCCCTGATAAAACGGCATAGAGAATCCTAACCGTTTGAGCTTGCATGCGTTATATAGTTCAGTTATTATGATAATAATTTCTTACACTTCTATTACATAGACAGGAGCGGAAGAAAAAAAAGAAAGAAAATGTAGTATTCAGAGCAACCAGGCGGTCGGAAAGATACAGTGTAGGAAAGCGAATCCCTGCTGATTTTTCCCAAAAAAGGGACGCCGTATATTAAACGTTAGCAAACACACTGATTATGAAAACTGCGGCTATTATAGTTCTTTTACATGTTGTTCTCTTTAGCATAGCACAGGCAAATGATAGACCAATAAATGAACCGCCAATGTATGGAGGCCAAGACAAATCACATATTCAGCCAAATGCTGAATTCAGTCAAAATGCATCTGATATTGGTTGGGATTACCTAATGAATGGAGACGTTGATACTGCTATTAAAAGATTCAATCAATCCTGGATGTTTAACCATAACAATGTAGACGCTCTATGGGGATTTGGTATTATCACATTACATAGAGGCAACATTCTTAAGGAAAATTCTCTTTTAAATCTCACAGAATCGGTTAAGTATTTAGAAATCGCCAAATCAATCAAGCCAGAGGAATTACGTCTCATTGTCGACCTATCTCTTTCTTACATTTTTCTTGGAAATGAATTAAAGAAAAACAATGAAAAATACATACAATATTTTGTTAAAGCAGAAAAAAATCTAAATAATGCAATAACAATTAACGAAGATTATCCTATGATATACGCCAATTATTCTATCTTAGAATACTACCAAGAAAATTATTCTCAATCAAAGAAATATCTTGAGAAGGCTAAATCGCTTGGTTTTCAAATAGATCCATTATTTGAAAAGAAATTAAACGAAAAATCATAAAATTGCTAACCAATTGTTCCACTGGACCCGCCAACAGCATGGGCCAGTGAACTCCACGTTAGGATGAACAATTGGTAGGCTTATATCCATCAGCTTTAATTAAAAATAAGAGACGGTGTTATGTTAGTTTTCAAAAATCCTTTTTTCTGGGCATTTATTAGTATGTTTGGATTGGTTGGTTGTGGAGCCGTGGTGAGTGGTTCAAAATTGGGTAAATCCCCTCTATTTGGTGCCATTGTTGTTTTTATTTATGATTTAGGGCGAGTAATTTTAGTGCTCCCCTTTTGTCAACAGCCTCGATTTGAATTATGGAATGTACACTTATACATTGGAGGATTTGTCTTTATCGTGGGAGTTTTATTTTGTATTCCTGCATTAACAATCAAGCCGATCACAGCTCCCGATAAAACAACCACACTAAAAACTAACGGATTCTACGGCATTGTACGAAATCCAATTTATACAGGAGAACTTTTATGGTGTTTAGGCTTGGCAATCATGTTCAAATCCATAATAGGTGTTGCTCTGATTCCAATTTGGTGGCTTGCTTTTCTTTTTCATATTGCAAAAGAAGAAGAATGCTTAGAGCGAGAGCTTGGTGAATTGTTTAAGACATATAAGAAACAAGTAAGGGGCCGTATTATACCTGGTTTACCGTTTTGAATTTCCTAACCAGACGGTTGCACCTGATCACAGGGGCTGCGCCGTTTTGAAAAATAATAAGTATGCATGAGATCTTGGTATTTAAAATGTTTTGTGGAAGCTCCTGCCCGAAGTGAACCGCGACGTTATACAGCAGCAAAAGGATTTTAAGCAAGTACTGGGATAAAAATGTTACTTAAATATCTTGTCTGTTCAGCGATATTCCTATTGTTTGTTTTTTTCGTATTCCGGGTGATCGTCAGGCGGGATTATCTTGAAAAATCCAAATTATCAGCTTTATCATATTCACTCGAAGTGCTTATTTTTGTTCTTCATGTAAATTTTATGTATTTATTCATCCCCGTGAAATGGCCTGATTTACCTTCGCTACCTGATAGCCTAGCTTTAAACATAATTTCAATATTATTATTCTGTTTTGGACTAGTAATTTTAATAATTGCCTGGTTTGGGTTGGGAAGTAGCACAAGTTTTGGACTGGATAAAAAAGGGCTAAATACGGTTGGTATATATAAATATTCTAGAAATCCACAATTAGTCGGATATGGAGTAATACTTTTTAGCTTTGTAGTAATATTTCCATCGTGGTATTCAGTGGGTTGGTTATGCCAATATTTAGTGATTTCATATTTCATGGTACAAACTGAAGAAGAATTTCTTAACCTGAGGTATGGTGAAAAGTATAAAAAGTATTGTAGTGCCGTACCAAAAATAATTAAATAGGGTTAAATAACTATAGGATTATTCATAAAAAAGCTCCTGTATAACAATACAATTTCACGCGGACGTTTTTTTCGCTGGCGCTCAAAATATGCCCGTGAATTGCGGCGTTGTGGGTCAAAGGCCTGTCGGCCTGATCAACTGCATTAAAATAGAAAAAGGCAAAACGAAAGGCATTAAAAGCCACTGCATTAACAGCATAACAGCGAAAGGAAAAAGCAGAAAAAGCAACAGCAAGAAAAGACAAATAACAGCATGACTGCCACATACACATTTTCTGAGTTGCATTTACAAGCCGTTCAATTTCAGTTGGAGTAAGAATGTCTGGAATAGATTTAACCTTGGGAGATTTTACTATATCTATCCATTGCCATTCTTTTTTCAGAACAAACTGCCAGAAGAACTGAATCCCAAGACGGTCGAAGTGATCTCTAAGCCTGCGGACTGTGCGGGAATATGCATCAATAGTCGAATCACTTTTGCCTTGTATTTTGAGCAGTTTCAAATGGCGTGAATACAAGGAATCAAATCGTTTTACTTCTGTCTTTTTCATGGTACACTCCTTTTTATTGTAAGCTCCCGGAATTGGAAACATTTAGGAACTGTTTAATAGCGGTTGCGCAATTCGGATTCGAATGCTGCATAACAAAAAAATGCATCAAAATTTGGCCGCAAGGGCTCTATCCAGGATGTGGTATCCTGAGCGCCAAAACTGATGATTCGAACCGTTGCAAGTGAGCTTAACGATGACCTCCAAGAAATCAATAATAAAAAGAAAAAAACATCTATTATCATTAAGTTAGATTTATCATTTATATGTTGACAAGTTTCTTTATATTGACGTTCACAACCTTTGTGTTCGTCTCCCTAAAACGGGAGGCTAAAATTGAAGATTATGAAGCGGGAGGTAATAAAGCCGTTCTATTTATCGGATTTCTTTCTGGTTTTGTTTTCAACCCAATGTTTCATTTCATGTAAGAATTTGGAATGCTGAAATGGTGTGGTGACTGCAAATGATAAAAATCGTCGAAGTCGGCCCCAGGGACGGGCTGCAAAACGAAACTGAAATGGTACCGGCAGGTGCCAAGGTTGCCTTTGTGGATGCATTGTCTGACTCAGGCGTAAGTGAAATTGAAGTCAGCGCTTTTGTCTCTCCAAAGATGATCCCCCAGCTCAAGGACGCGGCGACTATTTTTGAAAATATCCAACGAAAAAAAGGTGTGATCTACTCGGCACTTGTACCAAATTCAAAAGGGTTTGACCTGGCTGTTGATGCTGGTGCAGATAAAATCTCTGTATTCACGGCAGCCAGTGAAACCTTCAACCAAAAAAACATCAATACCGCAGTCGATGGTTCCCTGGAGCGCTTCCGACCGGTGGTTCGCCGGGCCAGGGAACTAGGCCTGCCTGTTCGGGGATATCTCTCCACGGCGTTCTGGTGCGCGTTTGAGGGTAAAATTGCTCCCGGCGCTGTTGTGAAACTCGCGCAGCGGCTGATCGATATGGGGATTGATGAATTGTCTATTTCAGATACCATCGGCAAAGCGACACCGGATGAAGTGGCAACTCTGATGGATGTACTGTTGCCAAAGGTCCCGGCAGAGCATATTGCTGTCCACTTTCACGACACCTACGGCAGGGGAATCGCCAATGTCCTTCGATCTGTCTCTTACGGTGTACAGTTGGTTGATGCCAGTGTCGGCGGGCTAGGCGGGTGCCCCTTTGCACCCGGTGCCACAGGCAATGTGGCCACTGAGACGGTTGTAGCGGCGCTGATCAAGGCCGGGAAAACAGTGGCTGTTGATACTGAAAGGCTGATCCGGGCCCGGGGTATTCTGGACCCGTACTTGTCGGTTAAACCGGATGCCATGCCGTCTCCTGCGCCCCTGGCATGTTTTATTTGTGAATTTTTCGATGGCAAAAACTGCTGTGGATCTAAAACCAAACCTTTAAAGTTTTAGTACCTTGGAAATATTTCTAACCACATAACTTTAAAATACATTACTCAGTTCCTTGTTTTTATGACAGGGTTTCTGGAGTAAGCTACTAAAATGACGGTCATTAACAGAACAAAATATCAACCCAGAATATGAGAGGTATAAGCATGAACGTAACAGATAAGAAAGCACTCGTTTTTGGCGGGACTTCTGGCATTGGTTTAGCCACTGCGAAAAAACTGGCCTCGCTAGGTTCTAGAGTCATTGCAGTGAGTCGGAACCCGGATAAGGCTGGCGATGTGCCAGAAGGGATCACACTTCAAAAATGTGATGTCCGTGATCGCGAGGCACTGTCGCAGCTGTTTCAAGAATGTGCGCCTTTCGACATTCTGGTGAGCGCGGCAACTGGCGGCACAAGATCCATTGGACCCTTTATAGAGATGGATATGGACGGTTATCAAGCTTCTTTCGATAAGCTATGGGGCTATGCGAATGTCGTGCGTTTTGGTGCCGAGCATATGAGTGAAGATGGAACAATTGTACTCGTCAGTGGGGCACCGGCACGAAGAGCCAAATCAGGACAAGTTTCATTGGCATCGGTTGGTGGTGCAGTCGAGGCATTGGTCAGATCCGTCGCACCCGAGATAGCACCGCGTAGGTTAAATGTGGTATCACCGGGGTTCATTGACACACCTATGGTTACACTCAAAGGTAAAGAGCGTGAGGCTTTATACAAGAAGAACACCTCCAAGCATGTTATTCCCCGTGCTGGCATTGCGGAGGAAGTAGCACAAGGTATCTTGTTTCTGATCCAGAATGATTTTGTCACTGGAACGACAATTGATGTAGATGGGGGGTGGTTACTTTCTTAGGATCGTACAAACTCCTTCGTATGGAGTAACGAGAATTGGGGTTCTCAAGGATATGATGCTGTATAACAATAGTAACCACCAATAGCTCCGTGCGAAATAGCATTTAACAAATCGTTTCAGATCGGCCATTTTCTACGCCGCTACGCTCTGCTTCAAGTTGCAGCTGAACTCAGCGTTATATGAAAAAATAGTGATAACCAAATGAATAAAATACTAGTTGCGGGGGCAACAGGATATCTTGGGAAGTATATTGTTGAAAATCTAATAGATCGAAATATTCACACTACTGCCCTTGTTCGAAATCCCTCAAAATTTAAAGACTTCAACTTGGCTGTCAATCATTTAGTGCAAGGTGAGGTGACCAATATAGTAAGCTTGAAAAATTGCTGTGATGATATTGACGTTGTGATCTCATCAGTTGGAATAACAAAGCAAACGGATGGTCTCTCGTATTTGGATGTAGATTATCAAGCAAATTTAAATTTACTGAATGAAGCCAAACGTAGCGGTGTCATAAAATTCATTTATGTATCTGTGCTGAACGGAGAAAAATTAAAATCATTAAAAATCTGTGAAGCAAAAGAACGGTTTGCTACAGAACTCAAAAATTCAGGAATGGATTATTGTATAATCCGGCCCAATGGTTTTTTCTCTGACATGACTGAGTTTTATAATATGGCACAAAGAGGACGAATTTATTTGTTCGGTGATGGCCAATTGAAATCTAACCCGATTCATGGTGCTGACTTAGCCAAGGTATGTGTCGATGCGGTGAACAGCAATGAAAGTGAAATTGAGGTAGGAGGACCGGAAACATTAAGCCAAATTGAAATCGCAAAGATCGCTTTTGAGGCTGTCAATAAACCCTTGAAAATCACATACATTCCTGACTGGGTAAGGCGAATGGTATTACATGCCTCAAAACTATTACTGAGTTCTAGTAAATTTGGACCTATCGAATTCTTCATGAATGTCATGGCAATAGAAATGATTGCTCCTGAGTATGGAGAAAATACATTGAAAAATTTCTTTAATAACCTGAAAACATAATATGCCATATAATCAAAAGTTTAAGCCACTTCGCTACGCTTCGCTAGGACTCGATGAAGCTCGCCGGTTAACTTAATGTATAGATAAAATGTGAAAGAAGCATAATAGAATCACATGCCACCATCTCCAGTAGAAAAAGAATTTACAACAGATATAGATGATCTCATGCAATCCATTGGGCCTGTTAGCGCAAAGGCTATGTTTGGAGGATATGGAATTTTTCTAGATGGGCTAATGTTTGGACTTATTGCGGATAATGTTCTTTACCTAAAGGTAGATCAAGAAACAGAGAACGAATTCAAAGCTATGAGTCTTGAACCATTTACGTACAACAAAAAAGGGAAAACATTCAAAATCTCATACTATCAAGCTCCCGAGGAGGCCTTAGAAGATGGCGAAGAGGCAGTAAGACCAGTCTTAATCTCCGAAAAACTGGTCTTTGAAATTGGAAATTGCGATAATTGGTGCTTGCAGTCGCTGAATGACGCGTTTTTGAGCGCAGTTGCCGATTGCCGGCCAAGACCGGGTTATGTGTGTTCCTGATCCTAACCATGAATTGGCAACCAGAAGGACAATAGCATGAACATCCCATATGATCTAAAGAATCCCAGGAAGACTTATGAACTTCCCAATAAGTACAGAGAAATATCCGGAATATGCCCATTGCAAGGGCTCAATTCCCTGGCCTTTGTGCAAGATGAGGCAGTACGAGTCTACCTGTTCGATCTATCCTCCGAGAAGATCACGAAGTACGCAAAGCACAAAGCGGGAGATTCCGAAGATATTGCAATCCTTGGCAACACCGCCTATATGTTGACGGCGGGTGAGCGACCTGCAATCTATCGTGTTGCCGACTACATTGGCGGATCGCGGCAGTATGATCGATACGATCTGAATCTGAACGAGAAGTATGATCCCGAAGGATTATGCCATGATCCCAAGGGAAACCGACTACTTATTGCTTGCAAGGGTTCTCCGATTAAGGGCGACAGGGAAAGAAAAGTATTTCCTTTTGACATCCAGTCGGGGAGGCGCGGAAAATCGCCGATTCTTACCATAGATTGCCACGACTTCATGGAAGAAGGTGAGGGTTCATTCAACCCATCAGGAATCGCAATTCATCCTATAACAAACGATGTCTATATGATCGGCGCGAAGGGGGGTAGAATGCTCGTTTGCTGCGGATGGGACGGAAAAGTCAAAGGAACCGAGAGGTTGGATAAGGATTGGGTTGAACAGCCAGAAGGAATAGCGTTTGCGGAATCTGGTGAGCTGATTATGTGCAGTGAAGGTGCGAAGGATAAGAAAGGGAAGAAGGCGAGAATACTTTTGTTCGCCTTTGTTCCGTAAACGATGCTGGGGTGGTAAACGTGTCTCTGATTTTTTTGCACCTAACTCCAAATATGATTGCGGAGCAGCGTCAGCACCTGAGTTACCTAGAGACCAGGGATATTAACTGTTTCTTGCAGGTCAACATATTTTCACTATATGTTGACTCTGGTAAATATATAGAGCTGAGATTGCTAAACCAACTGTTCTTGAATTCTATTTACCCTAGAATTTAACATTACTACGATGGATTTTGGAGCTAACTACAGTTTCTGCAAACGAAAATCCGCCCAAATCTCCCTGCCACTGTGAATTCTTATTTTAATGCAGTGAGAGAATAGAAAAGTTCACCTACCTTATGCAAGGTAGTTTGCATATTGGCCTTGCTACAATTTAGCAACAAGACCTTTTTTTATTTGTTCTAACCGTCTCGCTCGGTCATTTTGACAGTGATTGCCTGTGGTCTTTCTGAAGCCCCGGCAACTGCTTTTGATGCAATATCCTGTACCTGCTGGTAGGCTTTTTCTTGTTGATTGTTAAGCTTTTCTATTTGGCCAGCTTGATCTTTTACCAGGGATTCTAAAGCAGCAATTTTTGCTTCCAGCACCTTTTGTTCACCTTCAAGGCTCTTTGTCAGTAATGCTTTTTCCTGATTGAAAAATGCGTTGAGTTCATTTTCTTTCTTTTTAATTGCAGAATTAATGGCTTTTTCTAATTCACCGGGAAAACTATTTACTGATTTTTCCAATTCATCCATTGTTTTTTCGCGCTGGACAATCTGTTGTTCCTGGTTGGTAAGCAAAGCTGTTTTTTCTTCGACATGTTTTTCTATCTTTTCTTTCTTTTCCTCAATCTCCTTTTCCAACATGGCTAATTTATCAGCAAAATTGTTTTCTTCAATTGCTCTGGAACGTTGTAAATTGTATTTATATTCGTCTTGTTCACGTTTACGTTCCTTTTCTTTACTTTTCTTCTCCTCTGACAAATCCTCTTTATAATTTTTCTTTTCATTTTCCCAGGTTGAGCGTGTCTGGTTAATTTCATCTTCAAGCTTTTCACGTTTCTGGGCCATTTCTGACTCAAATTGTTCCTTTACATGAGTATTCGATTCCAGAATGGCGGCAAGGGAGGCTGCATGCTTTTCAATCCCATATATTTCTTCAACTTCAGCCTGCTTCAGTTCAATGGATTCCTGAATGACAGTGTATTTTTTCGCTTCTCCCTCAATTTTTTCAGCGAGATTAGATAGCTCCTGAGTGATCGCCACTTTTAAATCATGAATTTTGGATGGGAGGTCAGAACTGGTGATTTTTTCAGCCTCCAGAATTACCTCTTTTGTTTTTGTTTCCTTTTTTACTTTTTCCGGATTGAGCAGCCTTTTCTCTTTTTCATTCAGTTCACGTTGTATTTTTTCAATAATATCGAGCAGCTCTTTTTTTGTGTTTTTCATGGAAACGTCTTCAACCATCCTTAAGCTCCTTATTTGTTAGGAAAAATTGTGATTATTTTTAGTTTTAAGTAATATTGAGGGTAAACCGAGAGAATCTGCACTTTACTCTTTGTGCTACTCAGTTACAACCTTTCGTAAGAAGGGAGTAGATGCATATTCATACCTGCAACCTGCCTCGGCAAGATGCTCTTTGACAGTTATTCTCTACCTACTTCGTGGCTGTGTGTTCGTTCCAGTAACGATTTTATCATCTCCATTGGTATTGGGAAGATGATGGTATTGGAATTCTTCTGAGTCGATATATCACTTAGTGTTTGCAGGTAACGGAGCTGTAAAGCCTGGGGGTTCTGGGAAATAATGTTGGCTGCCTGGAGCAGTTTTCCCGATGCCTGGAATTCACCCTCCGCATGAATTATTTTTGCCCGCCGCTCCCGTTCAGCCTCTGCCTGCCTGGCGATGGCCCGAATCATTGATTCATTGAGGTCGATATGCTTAATCTCTACGTTGATCACCTTGATGCCCCATGCATCCGCACGCTTATCTATAATTTCCTGGATGTCTGCATTCAGTTTTTCTCTGTCTGAAAGCATTTCGTCCAGCTCGTGCTGGCCTAGCACGGAACGAAGTGTTGTCTGTGCCAATTGGTTTATGGCGGTAAGGTAATGTTCAACCTGGATAATCGCCTTTTCGGGGTCAACTACTCTGAAATAAAGAACGGCATTCACCCTTACCGTAACGTTATCCCGTGAAATTACATCCTGGGAAGGAATATCCATTGTCACCACGCGCAAATCTACGCGAAAGGCTTTTTGGATACCTAGAACAACTATTCTCAGGCCGGGTGTTTTGACAGCCTGAAACCTGCCGAGAAAAAACACCACTAGTCTCTCATATTCAGGCACTATTTTCATTGATAGTGCAAAGATACCAAGAATTAAGGCAAAAGGGGTTATGTATTGCAGTATATTCGGTGAAATCATATCACAATGCCTCCTTTGATGTTAAAGCACCCTTTCTACGGTCAGCTTCAATCCGTCCTGGGCGATAATTTTCACTTCCTCTCCTTTTCTCACACTGCCGTTCGCTTTTACCTGCCAGGATTCGCCGAGGAGCCAGATTCTGCCGCTCCCATCAAAATCATAAATTGCCTCTCCTGTCATACCGATGAGCGCTTCCGCTCCGGTTCTGATTTTTTTATTCCGTATTGTATAGATACGGCCGGTAAGCCAGAGAATACACCCGGCTGAGATAATTGTTGTTCCCGCGATTAAAAAGGGAGAAATTCGCAGGCTTTTTTCCTCCATCAGAATGAGAGAACCAATGCCAAAGGCAACAATTCCGCCAATGCCAAGAGAACCAAAGCTTGGTATGAAAGCTTCGCTGATAAGGAAGAGAATGCCGAGAAAGATCAGGGCAAGACCAGTGTAATTGACCGGCAGTATCTGGAAAGCGTAGAGGGCAAGCAGGAGCGATATCCCTCCGGCAACGCCTGGCAGGAAAAACCCGGGGTTGGCAAGTTCATAGATCAGGCCATATACCCCCAATAAAATGAGAATATAAGCTACATTAGGGTCACTGATCACCAAGAGTACCTTGGTCCGCCAGCTCTGTTCAATATGGGTAACTGCCAGGTTTTTTGCAGAAATACGCTGCATGCCAGTTTCAAGCATGACCTCTCTGCCGTCTACCTGCCGCAGCAGGTCTGCCAAATCAGTAGCCACGATATCTATCACGTGTAATTCGAGGGCCTCTGTTGCCGTAAGGCTCACTGCCTGCCGTACTGCCTTGACAGCCCATTCTGCATTACGTCCGTGCCTGTCCGCAAGGGATTTGATATACGCCGAGGCATCATTAATCATCTTACGTTCCATGCTGCTGTGGGCTACAGAGTCTAGAGCCTCTTCACCTTTTTTTTCTTCCGTTTTCCCCGGCGGATCAGGTGCACCCGGCAGGCCACCGATTTGAATCGGTGTCGCCGCACCCAGATTGGTTGTTGGTGCCATTGCAGCAATATGGCTGGCGTAAAGGATGTAAGTACCAGCGCTTGCGGCCCGCGAGCCATCCGGGGCGACATAGCTGATGACAGGTATGGGGGAACTCAGGATGGCTTGAATGATGCTTCGCATAGAGAGATCCAACCCACCAGGGGTGTCTATCTGCAAGATAACAACACTGGCATCGCTTTCAGCAGCCTTTTTCAATCCCTTCTCTACATAATCGGCTACTGCCGGCCCGATTGCTCCTTTAACAGTGAGTACAACGACATGAGGCACTCCACTGACTGCAGGTGTTGATAAAGAGGGAGAAAAAAACAGAACAACCAGGCAGAGGAGCAGGGTGAGGGGTGTCAAAAGCCTATTGCATTTGAGCAGCTTTTCCTGGATATTCCTTATCATAAGTCGCCTCCGCCGCTGGTTGCAGAACCTACCTATAGAATATCACAAATAGAAGACTATTTAACAGGGAAATTATGTGTGCTGGTCGCTGGTTTTATGAATGGTGGTGACTACAACTGTCTTCCAGGCAGTGATAAGGGCAAGTTGTTTTAGATTTTTTTGACAATTATGATGGATGACAGGGCCGCGTGCATGATATACCATTGTTTGCCAGTTCCAACCATCCAGCCCATCAACGAGGACACATGAATATTAGCATACGACAGTGTTTGATAAATGAGTTAGAGACCCTGCAGGAAATCGGGTACGAAACATTTGCTGAAACATACAGCCGGATAAATAGCCCGGAAACACTGCACAGCTATCTTCAAAAAGCATTCAACACGAAAAAACTGTTAGAAGAACTTGGTAACGCATACTGCAAGTTTTATTTAATTTACTTGGGCAGTGAATTAGTCGGATACCTCAAAATAAATGATGCGCCAGCACAAACGGATATCAATGATCCGGAGTCAATGGAAATCGAGAGAATATACATACGAAAGGAGCATAAGGCAAAAGGATTGGGCAAGGTGTTAGTTGATTATACGCTCCAGCAAGCAAGAAAAAAGAACTATGTCTGGTTAGGTGTATGGGAGAAAAATGTCGATGCCATTGCATTCTACAAGAAGGTGGGATTCATTGAGACAGGACGACACTCATTTCGAATGGGGGATGAACTCCAGTCTGATCTGGTAATGAAGAAGTTCATCAATAACAAAGAGTGAACTGTCGCATAAGAATAAATTGTAGTGAGCAATCTGGGCTAGGAGCTTGTCCGAGAATAAACATTTTTCTCAAATCGAGGCATTTAGGAAAAACAAGCGCAGCCATATATTTGATATTGCAAGTATTGTTTTTTATAAATAAGGAAGAGTTGGGGAAAAGGGTATACTCGGACAGGCTCCTAGAGACTGTTCAGCAGATATCATCTGCCTTGACCCCGAAGATAATATGCTGTATTTACTTGCTCACGAAAGCGAACACATAGAAGGAAACAAGCCTTATTGTATAAAATGCCGGGAGGATAATATCGGGTAAGAACGGCAGAAATAAACAAAGGGATTACAGATTTTAACAGTCTGTAATCCCTTTAAAATTACTGGAGGCGGCGAGCGGAGTCGAACCGCTGAATAATGGTTTTGCAGACCACTGCCTTAACCACTTGGCTACGCCGCCACATCGCTGAGCCAATCTTTATACCACAGATCAAGTTTTTAACAAGGGAAAAATTTTTATAATGGGTATGGATATTAATTCGCTTGTTCGGGTCAACAAAGAAGATCTGAGCGAATTTGAAAAAATAATTGACTATCGTTTCACCGATCTGCGTCTTTTGCAGAGAGCACTGGTGCACTCGTCCTATGCCTTTGAGCAGGCCCAGGCAGGGCGGGATAATCAGACGCTTGAATTTTTAGGAGATGCAGTTCTTGATCTGGCAGTAGGACATATCCTTTTCCAAAAATATCCCGGAATGAAAGAAGGGGAACTGACCAGACTGCGATCAGCACTTGTGAATGAGACTCATCTGGCAAACATGGCAAGAGAAATTGAGCTGGGGAGATTTCTCTGTTTGGGAAAAGGAGAAGATGCATCCAGCGGAAGGAACAAATCTTCGATTCTTTCATGCGGTTATGAGGCAGTTATAGGTGCTGTCTTTGAGGATGGGGGATATCAGACTGTTGTACGAATTATTGAGAAGTTTTTTCTTCCAGCCATCGAAGGGAAAAAAGAAGAACTGCTGGTAGCGGATGCCAAAAGTCGTCTGCAGGAGGCGCTGCAGGAAAAATACAATGAAGGCCCTTCGTATGTAGTTGAGGCAGAGGAAGGTCCTTCACATCAAAAACTGTTTACCATTGCAGTTCGTTTTCAGGGGTCTGTGCTGGGTTTAGGGCAGGCGGGTTCAAAAAAAGAGGCAGAACAGCAAGCTGCTGCGGCAGCCTTGAAGGAGATTCAAAACGGTTCCGTGTAAATCAAATGGCTCTGGTAATACCAATTTTCATTCCCCATCGTGGATGTCCGCACCAATGTCTTTTTTGCAATCAGCGATCTATCACGGGCCAGGATGGTGGATCTCAGCGAATAAATGTTGAAATAGGCAGGACTATTGAGGAGTGGTTAGCGCGAAGCCCTGGACGAGGCGAAGCTCAGGTAGCCTTTTACGGAGGATCATTTACCTGCCTTGCCTCAGAGGAGCAGGTTTCCATGCTGGCGTCGGTCAGCTCTTTTCTCGACTGCGGGAGGGTTGAGTCGATTCGGCTGTCTACTCGGCCAGATTGCATCGACCGTGAAGTGTGCAGTTTGTTGAAAGACTTTGGGGTAAGGACCGTGGAGTTGGGGGTTCAATCCATGGATGACAGTGTTCTCAAAAACTCCCGGCGCGGACACACGGCTTCAGACAGCATAGATGCGTTTGAGTTGTTACGGGAGGCTGGCATGCAGGTGGGCGTTCAACTTATGGTCGGCTTACCAACTGAAACCACAAATTCATTTTTGCACGGCGTCAGCGACGTTATACAGATGCAGCCAGATTTTGTCCGTTTGTATCCCGTTGTAGTCGTTAAAAAATCCGGGCTGGAAGATCTCTATTACAGGGGTGAGTATCAGCCGCTTTCTCTGAATAAGGCAGTAGCATTAACAGCAAAGAGTTATTCGCGTTTGCAAAGAGCTGCAATACCGGTGGTGCGCATGGGGCTGCAACCCTCTGACTCTCTTGAAGAGTCACTTATTGCCGGTCCCTATCATCCTTCTTTTGGCGAGCTTGTTCAATCACGAATATGGTTTAAAAAGATTAGGAAAAAACTTGCTGCTCTTAATGATGATGAAAAAATCACAATATCTGTCTCTCATCGCGATCTCTCAGCAGTAAACGGATTGAACAGAAAAAATATCAAGCGGCTGGACGAATTAGGGCTTCGTGATCGCTTTATTATAAAAGTAGATAAACGTATGGCAAGAGGTCGTATCAAGTATGTTTTCGGTCAATAATCTAGATATACGGTTTGGAGAAAAACACCTGTTCAAAAGTATTTCGGCACAGGTTTATAACGGTAACCGTATCGGGCTGGTTGGTGTAAATGGTTCTGGCAAGTCAACGTTGTTAAAAATCATGGCAGGGGTCTCAGCGACAGACGATGGTGTGGTCAGTAGACCAAAATATTTCAGTGTAGGTTATCTGGCACAGGAGTCAGACGAATTTCTGTCCGATAAATCCCTCTACGATGAGGCCGAGACTGCCTTTTCTCATTTATTGGAATTACAGAAAGAGGCCACTGTTCTCCATGGAAAAATGAGTGAAGTTGATGCTGAATCAGCTGATTTTCAGAGGCTACTGGAACGCCAGGGTGAAATCCAGCATCAACTGGATGGCAGCGATATTTATGCTATTCGCGGAAAAATAGAGAAAGTGCTCGGTGGATTGGGATTTTTACGGGAAGATCTGGAAAAGACGGTTTCAACGTTTTCCGGTGGCTGGCAGATGCGGTTAAAGCTTGCCAAGATGCTGCTTGAAGCGCCCTCACTACTGCTGTTGGATGAACCGACGAATCACCTTGACCTTGATTCATTGACCTGGGTTGAACAGTTTCTTCGCTCGTATAAGGGGGCTATGGTGATCATTTCCCATGACAGGACTTTTCTCGACAAGACAACGGAGTTTATCTGGGAGATCAGTTTAGGGAGCCTGGAGGCATATAAAGGGAATTACACCTACTATTTGAAGGAGAAAGCCGAACGTAGAGCCATCACCCAAAGTGCCTACGATAACCAGCAGGCAAAGATCAAACAGACAATGCGTTTTGTTGAGAGATTTCGAGCCAAATCTACCAAGGCCAAACAGGTACAGAGCAGAGTCAAGCAGTTGGAGAAAATGGATTTGATCGAACTGGAGAACAGGAATATGCAGATCAAATTTTCTTTTCCTCCAGCTCCTCCATCGGGGCGAGACGTCCTTCAGATTGAAAACCTGGGTAAAAAATACAGTGGTAAATCGGTATTTGCAGGTGCTGAAATGATGCTTCACCGCGGCGATAAAGTTGCCGTTGTCGGTGTGAATGGTGCAGGTAAATCAACTTTTTTAAAGATTTTAGCGGGAGAGATAAAACATGATACGGGGAGTATTCGGCAGGGAGCCAATGTCGAGATGTCTTATTTCGGTCAGCACCAGGCCCGGGAACTCTCACCCCAGTTGACTGTATTAGAAACTATGGTACAGAGTGGAGAAGAAATGACCATTACCCGTACCCGCTCTCTGCTTGGTGCGTTTCTCTTTCGCGGTGATGATGTTGAAAAGAAGGTTGCGGTTTTGTCCGGTGGTGAAAAAAGCAGGCTGGCCCTTGCCAAAATGATCGCCACCCCTGCTAACTGCATGCTTCTGGATGAACCAACTAACCATCTGGATATGAGTTCTCAGGAGGTGCTGCAGGAGGCTATGGCTCAGTATGACGGAACTGTCGTTGTTGTTTCCCATAATCGTTATTTCCTCGACAGTTTTATCAATAAGGTGCTGGAAGTTAAAAACGGCAGGTTAACTCTTTTAGAAGGCAATGTTGCTGAGTATCTGCAAAAGCAGGAGATATTGCAGGCACGCGAACAGGAGAGGAAGGACGAGAACAATGACAGGTCTGCTGGAGACCAAAAGATAATTACTTCGGATTCAAAGGAAGGGAAGAAGGAGCGGAAAAGACAGGAGGCCAACAGAAGACAGGAGCGAAGCAGGCGTGTTGGATCATGGCTGAGAAAAGTCGAGGAGGCCGAAAAACAGATAGAATTGCTGGAGAGGAAGAAAGAGGAGCTTGAAGGTCGTATGGCCGATCCCGAACTCTATTCCGATGAAAATGGTTGGTCTAAGGCCGGTAAAGAATACGACACATGTAAACGGCGTCTGGAGCGCTGGTATGAAAAATGGGAAATTGCTCAAGGAAAAATTGAGGAGGTGGACTCAACCCTGGAGTTGAAATGAATGAGTTGGCTATTAACACCGGTTAACGGTAAAAATTCCTGCACTCTTGTCAGTACCAGCTTGATGGGTATAAGTACCTTGGTGGTACATGTAACCACATAATTTTAATTTACATGCTTCAGTCTCTTGTTTTTTATTGTAGTGTTTCTGGAGTAAGGTACTAACACCCCACAAGGGGGTATAAGTACCATGGTGATATATCTAACAACATAATTTCAAAAGACATTCCTCGGTTCCTTGTTTTTTCTTACAGAAGTTCAGGAGTAAGGTACTAAAGGGTGATTTGTGCTGAAGATCAAAGCGGATGTTCTCGAGAATTACATCAAAGGCAAGGATTTGAATAGACCTGAAATTCTTGAAAAAATATATTCAGAAAAATCAAAAGTAATATTTAGCATACAACCTTCGACAATATCATTTCCATCTGAAATATCGGGCAATATAGAAATTGCCAAAGTACTCTCAAAAGATTTCAACAAAAGATACGAAAAGGTGAGGACTTATTACCTGAAAGATGATTCAGAAGAAACAGCACCACTTTGTATTTTAAAACAAAGGTGGCTGGTAGTAATGATAGAAAGAGAAACCCAGGAGATAAAAATTGGCACAGGGTATTATGATTGGTATTTTGAAGTCCCTGCGAGCGGGAATTGTCGAATTGAGAAACATAAAATAACCATAGGAGTGATGCTCAGTTTATCTCAAGATAATTTGACGGTGTTTGAGGATTTACATAATAGTATTCCATATCCCTGGGTTGATAAGCAGAGTGCGGTTAAAACGCTCGAAAACCACGATTCCCTGAGAGAAGTGATTGAATATTTAAATTAATATTTTTCACCAGTCGGGCGTTCGATGTTCAAAGCTGACCGTGGAAACACTTCCGCTGTATGTCCTCTTGACGTTACTGTTTGTCTCCAGGTACCCTCCAGAGGATGTCCGATATGATCTGGGCGTATCTTTTAAGTGATATAGCTTACAATATATGATATTGATCCTAATCTACATATTTCCTTCTGGTCGCAACGATGGCAGCTTCCTGTACTGATCTCTACCACAAGGGCATTCTTCAGCAACGGGCAGAAAATGCCTATCACATGCTTTCATGTTGTGTGCTCTGCCCTCGCCGATGCAAAGTCAATCGACTGGCCGGGGAAACCGGAGTATGTGGTACCGGGAGTCTGGCCCGAATAGCTAGTTTTGGGCCCCATTTCGGTGAAGAACAACCGTTGGTCGGCAGTCATGGATCAGGGGCTATTTTTTTGTCTTCTTGTAGCCTGAGCTGCTGTTTTTGCCAGAATTATGACATCAGTCACCATCCAAATCTCGGTGAGGAGGTGGATGCGCAGGGTTTTGCAGACCTTATGCTGGAATTGCAGCAGAAAGGCTGTCATAACATCAATCTGGTCACACCCTCTCATGTAGTACCACAGGTCGTCAGTGCTCTTGTCCTGGCCGTGGAGGGTGGGCTGGACATTCCCGTGGTCTACAATACCAGCGGTTACGATAGTATCCAGACTCTGGAGCTGCTGGACGGAGTCATTGATATTTATATGCCGGATTTTAAATTCTGGAACCCCGAGAGTGCAGCCTTGTACGCAGACGCGGAGGACTACCCAAAGCGGGCCAGAGCGGGATTACGGCTTATGCATAGTCAGGTTGGGGATCTGCGGATTGATGACAGCGGCACCGCTGCCACCGGCCTCTTGGTCAGACACCTGCTGATGCCTGATGCAATGGAAGAAACAGAACAAATACTCACCTTTATCGCCAATTCCCTGTCCAGGAATACCTACATCAATATTATGGATCAGTACCATCCCTGTGGCAACGCCCACCGTTTTCGAAAACTAGATCGTTCGATCAGCCCTGCGGAGTATCAAAAAGCCCTTGTTTTTGCCAAACATGCCGGCTTAACAAGGCTTGATCAGTTGGATATACAAACATTTTAGTACCTTTCTCCTAAATAACTCTTCCTGAGCGTGAAACGACAAGTGACATTGTCTTTCTTATACAAGGTGAACGTGTCAAACTTTCAGAGATTCTTGAAAATGATTATGATCTGACGTCAGATTATACCCCCCCCCAACCCTTTTCCTGGCATTTCATTGTTTGTCAGATGAAAAGAGATCAAGAGCCTTTTCGTGTGAAGGGAAAGCCAGTGGCGGCAGGTTATTAAAAGAAAAATATCGGGCGTCGAGTGCATCATCTCCTGCTTGGAGTGTGCCCTGAAAAGAGCTGACCACATAAGTGACCATCAGAAGATTTCCATAAAAATAGTTGTGACTGTTAGACACATCGACCAGGCAGCATTTTTCACCCACTAACCCGGTTTCCTCCCTGAGTTCTCTTAATGCGGTTTCTTCCATGTTTTCATCGGTTTCCGCAAAACCGCAAGGCAGGCACCACATGCCACGCATGGGATGGTTGCCACGTCGAACAAGAAGTACCTCATTCTGGCTATTAGAGATAATTACTGCAGCAACCGGCAGAGGATTTTCATAGACAATATACCCACACTCGCCACAAAATCCTCTTTTGCGACCTTCAATTTTCTTTTCTGAAATCTGGTTTCCACAGGAATTGCAAAAAACTGGAGATATTAAACGGTGAGGTTTTTTCTTTCTTCCACCGCGAGGTTCTTTACAGACAAAGACACAATCGTTCTTGTTAAAATCCACCCAGCCTCTCTGCTCAACTTTTACAGCAATAGCTGACATTGCATTTTCCAGTACAGAGGTGACATTGTCAGGGATTTGTTCATAGACTTCTTTTAGAAAAAGATGTTTTTTCATTTCTACATAATCGATGAATTTGTTCAAATCTTTCTTAACGAAGTGTAATCTGTTGTCAAAGGGTTTGCGGCTAATTGAGCCAAAGTAGGGCTCTAGACGTTCTTTCCCATTTTCACACGAAAACTCCTGGAACAATCTCTGAATACAGAAAATTTCAGGGAGTTTCATACCAAGATCACTCATGGATGTTGCTATATCCACGATCAGCTCGCGTAAAATCTCTTCACTATGGGTAATAGCAATGAACGTTCCATCCTGTTTCATCACTCCAGCAATATTAGCCAGGGAATCAGGAAAGAAATACATGGAAAAACTGGATATAACGAGATCAAAAAAATATGCTGGGAAGGCGGCGAGTTCAGCAACATCAGAGATGTGAAATTCTCCATTGGCACCAACCTGCCTGCATGCTTTGAGGAAAGGTTTTTGGTAACTTTCCTGTAGGTCAAAACCGACAATATGGGTTCCAGGTTGTATTCTTTCTTTCAAGCCAAGGATGGAATAACCAAATGCACAGCCAAGATCAAGAATATGGTTAACTTTGTTGAAATCTATGTCAGAGAAGGCGATATTGCGAATATCTTCTTTGTTTGTGGAGTTTTCTGTAATTAGTTTTTGAATGCGGAGAAGGGCATCACAGTTGTAGTAACTGTACTCAATGTCATAGTCGGAAAATATCGGCATAAGACGACTCCCTTGAGATTTTAGAGACGACAGTTGATATTTATCCCGTACGGTGAGATTGTCGAATTTCTTCCTGCAACGAACCGATTTCCGACATCACCTTTGACAAGGAAGCTTTCCGTCCCCCCCCGTACGACAACAACTCATCTTTCTCGCCGCCATTTTGTTTATAAAAATCTTTGCGGAGAGCCAGAATACGTATATTTCTTTATGCGGTATTTTCAATTACCAGCATTCCGTCATTCAATATTCCAGTGTACCTTGCCCTGGTCGCAATAAAATTTATTTTATTGCGGCATCGCTGAATTTATTCAGGGCTCCTGCCATTTTTGTAAACACTTTATCCCGGTCTGTAATACCATGTCGTTTTTTAAGCCACGAGGGGTCATTGTAACTCAGATTTACGGCTCCGTTTTCATCTTCCCATATCAGAACTTTGAGCGGCAGGTCAATGCCTGCGGTCTGACTACTCTGCATAATTTTGGTACCAAGCACTGGATTGCCAAAAATGAGCAACTCTGTCGGTCGAAGTGTAGATCCTGAATTTATTGCCGCCGCCGCGTGGTTGACACGGGCAAAGATGTTAAATCCTTTATCCCTGACGATTTTTTCAAACCTGTTCATCGTTTCTTGTACACTATGGTTGCTGGTTTTGATGACAAGCCCTTCCGCTGCTTGAGCAATTGTGCCAGTAAAACAGAATACAGTTAGTAAGATAATAAATATTTTCATGTGAATACTCCTGGTTATTATTGGTAAATACTATTGTTTACAATACTATTTTTCTTAAACCTTATAGCAAGAGACCCAGAGCTGCTAACAGGGATTTTTCGTTATAATGTCAAAACAAATGAGTAAAGGAAATATGCTGTACTCTAACAACTCTGGTTAGTACCTTTTTACCGTTTACTGGTGTGAGAGTCTTACTGACTATAATCACCATGTAGAGGATTGTCTGTTTTGAAACATCTGGGATGTGACAACACTCTATTTGTGGGTCTATTTATGGAAATAATCCTGATTCTTTCAAAGTGCCAGAACGATTCTTTGCCGGCAAGTTTTTTGGGTATGATCACGCATAAACATGTCATGAACAAGTTCAACTTACGATTGTTCTTAGCTGGCTGGGCTTGCAGAGGGGCATTTATTCCGGTTGGGAGAGTAAAGTAGCCATGTCGGCAACAGCACATTCAATTGATAAAGAGTTCGATAAGAGTTAGCCGGTCCTACGATGACGGTTGCTTGACGCGAGGATGCTTTCATCGACGCGCAGGTATGAAGGCTATACTGCGGATTGCTATTGTCAAAAATGGTTGTGAATGTCTCGTTTTTGTAGGAAAAGTTCTTGATTCGCTTGGCTCGTTGCTGAGTATTGGTGTCGCCAGAAGAACTATTGCGAAAGTGGTACTGAAAGAGTATTTTTGAAGTACTTTATAGGGTGGCTCTAGTTGTAAAGGGCCATTTTTCAGGAACCCGAAGAACCGACTATTAAGAGTAAGGTATTAAATGAGGCGTTGAGAAGCTATGTCATTGACTGTGGCTATTGCTGGGATGGGTGCGATTGGTTTTCACGTTGCTCGTGTCCTTGATGACGGCATCCCGGGTTTGAGACTGGTCGCTGTGGCGAGTCGCGATCGGTCCAAGGTAGAAGGACAGATGAGCGACTTTGCGGCGCCGCCCGTGGTCTGTGACGTGGGTGAGTTGCCCGACCATGCGGACGTCATCGTCGAGGCGGCACCCGCGTCGGTATTTGATGCGATTGCTGATCCGGCAGTGCGAGCCGGACGCCTGTTCATTCCTTCCAGCGTGGGGCAGCTGCTTCGCCGCGAAGATTTGGGTCCGCTGGCCGCACAGACCGGCGCCCGAATCATCATCCCGACTGGCGCTCTGGTCGGTCTTGACGCCGTTCGAGCGGCTGCGGAAGGCAACATCCAATCAGTGACCATCGAGACTCGCAAGCCGCCGAGCGGTTTGGCCGGCGCCCCGTATCTCATTGAGAACGACATCAATGTCGTTGGCCTGAATGGCCCGGTTTGCGTCTTCAAAGGCACCGCGCGCGACGGCGCGCGAGGCTTTCCTGCCAACGTCAATGTTGCTGCCGCCTTGAGTTTGGCGGGCATCGGCGCCGACAAAACCATGCTGGAAATCTGGGCTGACCCGGAGGTGACTCGCAACACGCACACCATCAGGTTGGAGGCTGACAGCGTTCGACTGACCATGAAGATTGAGAACGTGCCGTCTGAGGAGAACCTAAAAACAGGAAAGTTGACTCCGCTGAGCGTGCTTGCGACTTTGCGGGGCTTGGTCTCACCCGTCAAAGTGGGCACCTGAGCGTCTCGCGAAGGCCGGCCTGTGCGGATTGCTGCCCATTGCAGAAGCATGCTTTTCCACTACATTTCCCATGAATTTAGACAGGCATTCTCATTTGCGGTTCATGATCTTTTTTAAATGCCAAAACCGTTTCCTCAAAACCCGGTTAGCCCGGATTTCTCACCAGCAAAGATGATGACATATTCAAGAAGCACCCGAGTGAACTATAATAGTCTATGTTTGCTGGGGTAGCGACGCGGAAGATGTGATCATATCTGCTGGCCTTTGGTGAACATTGTGTAAAATTTCTCGTTTAATCGAACGGGTGGCAAGCTGTTCCAATGAACACAGTTTTAGAAAATTGACACAATGTTCATGAAAAATGCGGGTTAGCTGTCATCGCGAGGTGACTATCGGTGTGCTTTCAATATGGCTGTACCCCTATCTGGGGTGAGTGCCGGAAAGCCGGTTTAACATCCACTTTTCCGGAAAAAATCAAATTTGTTTTAGTTTGTTGGAAAGACATCACAGCCCGGACAGTATTATTTTATTTAATTATAATTAGTACCTTACTCCTGAACTTCTGTAAGAAAAAACAAGAAACAGAGGAATGTCTTTTAAAATTAAGTTGTTAGATATATCACCATGGTACTTATACCCCCTTGTGGGGTGTTAGTTGTCTATATATCGGTTATAGGCATATTTTTTGCTAGAGTTCTAGGTATAAAATATGTGTTCGAATCGGTGACTATAAAAACGCCCTTTAAAATTAAAAGAAGTGACTTTACCATACACATCTTATCCGCATTATTGAAAGGTTGAGCTATCACTGGCGTCACATTTTGTTGTTTAATATTTTTTTGTTATCGGCCAATTTAGTAGGATTCAGATTATATTGTAGAGGAACCGCAAGTGACACAATTGAAAAACCCTGTCAGCATAGAACGACGCTCCAGCCAAGATCGCCGACAGAGCCACATTGCCTTTTTCAAACTGGTATTATGTAAGGGGAAACGGTGCAGTCTTCGGCGTGCTGAAGACTGCAAACAAATCACCGTGCTTGATCAATACGACACCTCCTTAATGATTTGCGCATTGATTGTGTTGGGCCTGAGTATGGTGGATGCAGTTTTAACTCTCACCTTACTCGAACATGGAGCAGTTGAAGTTAATCCAGTAATGCGGTATTTCATTGATCTTGGACTCGGTCCTTTTGTGATAGCCAAGTACGGACTTACAGCAACACCTCTAGTGGTCATGGTTATGCTCAGCGCATCCAGTTTTTTACGATTCCGTATTGGATCGCTCATGTTTCTCTTCTCAGGATTAGCGTTTGGGTCTGTCGTCATGTGGGAACTACATATCCTGAATGCATTTCATCAGTTTTCGTCTCAATTAGTTCCTTTTGCTCCTTAGGCACTCAAAGTCCTATTTCACCATACTCTGTCGAACTGACCGAGTACATACGGCATATTGAAAAAATATTGATGATGAAGGAATCCTTCCGGACAGGAATGTCGAATAAATGAATATGTCGGATGAGGTATTATAGTACCTGAAAACATTTCAGTCAGGGGCCATTCTCGACCTGCTAACACACTGTTTGACCTTTCCTTAAAGGTATACTGAAAATATTCCAAATTATTGCAAATATAATTTCTTTTTTTTTCCGTTTTTTGATAGCCTTTGAGGATGTACTTTTTCGATAGCGATCCTCAAAGGCAATCAATATATGACAATGATTAAACCTGAACTGCTCAAGCAACATATCGACTCGCTTCCCGTTCTACCGGTAACTGTTACGAGATTAATGAGAGTGACCAACGACCCTGGAAGTTCGGCACAGGACGTGATGGAGACAATTCTCCCTGACCAATCTTTGTGTCTGACCATTATCAAGATCGCCAATTCAGCCTTGTTAGGTCGTCCTCAAAAGGTCGATTCAATAAAGATGGCTGTCACAGTCCTCGGCTTTAATGAAGTACAGAATATAGCATTAGCCAAAGCAGTTATAAGCTCGTTTAGCAATTTAGATAAACGGCACAAGCCCTTTGTCGATAAATTTTGGGAGCACTCTTTCGTTTGTGCAATGGCCGCAAGGATCATTGCCGAGGATTTACGTATTGCCCCAGAAGTTGCATTTATCGGGGGGCTTATTCATGACATTGGAAAACTGATAATGCTGGAGACTTTTAAAAAAGGCTATGCAGTTGAATACTGGATGACAAAACACAGCAATCAGGAATTACTGCATGACGAGTTTGAGGCATTTTTATTCACCCATGATCAAGTAGGTGGGCAGCTATTGAGGAAATGGTTTTTCCCGAAAAATTTGATTGCAGCTGTTGCAAATCACCATCGTCCGGGCGAAGCAGCTGAGGAGAAAAAACTTGCTCATATTATCCAACTCGCAGATCTTTTGTCATTTTATTGCTGCAACCAGGAATCTCTCGGGGAGGATGATATTTTGACAGCAGTTCTTACTTCTTTGCCTGACGCGCAGAATCAGTGGAAGAGTCTTGGGTTGCCTGTGAAGAATGATGCAATATGTGGATGGTTTAATTGTCTGTTAGACATTCACGATCAGGGCTCTAGCCTCAAAGAAGCCTTCTCTACCTGGGGTGACAGGTGCGAGACTCTTTCTTTTTTGCCACCCTGAAGGTTTTAAAGAGCAAAATATGATCAGCTTATAAATTCACGTTTTTCTCGTACTGTCGTAATATTGGTTTCAACTTCTTTAGTAGCTCGAGGATGATTTTGGAAAACACATCAAAACAGATATTTAGAGAACAGACACGACTGCTTCATGTAAACTCAATGGTACCGATAGTTGTTTCCGTAATCGCCGGTGCCATGTTGTGCTGGTCTCTCCAGGCCGTCATCAGTCTAACTGTTCTCGTTTCCTGGTTTGTCATATTCTTTACCATTTCTGTGATCAGACTCGCCTTGCTTTTCCTGTTTCGTAATGAAAAAACAGAGCACAGAGAAAAGGAACACTGGCACAGAAACTTCCTGATCTGCACTTATGCAATAGCTGCGGTATGGGGATCGGCCTCCTTTTTTTTGTTTCCCGAGCATAGTCTCTCTCACCAAATAGTGTTTTTCATGATCGTGTTAGGAATGGCTGCCGGTGGTATCTCTTCGCTTTGTCCAAGTTTGCCGGTTGTTGGGGGCTTTTTGTCATTACTCCTCATTCCCTTAATCGTGAAAATG
>CAXMTO010000104.1:0-21514 GCA_964196355.1 uncultured Myxococcota bacterium | reverse complement strand
TGCACGCTATTGAGAAAGGGAGATTTTGAAGAGCTGGTGCGGACTCTGCTCCTTGATTATTACGATAAGCGGTACAGTAACAGTATGAGTGATTACAGCTATGAACTTGAGCTATCGTCCGAAGATATAGGCACAGCGGCGGCCCAGTTGAAAGATTTTCGGGCCTCTTTGCTGTCAATCTCTAAGTGAACCTGTCAAGAAGAGTCTAACCCCGACGAGCGGGATAAGTACAAAGTACATTCCTCAGCTTGTTGTTTTTAATTGCAGTGTTTCTGGAGTAAGGTACGAAAATCAGAGGTTTATTTTAATATCAAGTCAATTGCTGGTAACCGCAATCGTATTGTAGCTATACAGGAAAATTGTTGACTCCGAACATGCCGTTTTGTACTGTTTGTTATGTTTTTGGCTGTTATTGAGCAGTGCGGTGCCGTCAAAAAGACTATTACGTATTTCCAGGATAACTCAAAAGGAGGTTTTTATGAAATTAAGAGCGTTGATATTATTACTGTTGTTTGTACCTACAGTTGTGTCAGCTGCGTCGCAGGCCTTGATTGATGCAGCAAAAAAAGAAGGTAACGTTGTTGTCTACTCCATCACCAGTAGGATTGCCAATGCGGCTAAAAGCTTTGAAAAGAAGTACGGTATTACCGTAAATGCATATAACTTGAAAGATTTTGAGCTTATCGAGAAAGTTTCCCAGGAAGGTAAAAATAAAATCTATGGAGCTGATTTTATCATTGCCCAGGATTCGGGACGTGTTTTCGGAGAGATCATAAAACCGGGTTATGGGTACAGTTATGTTCCTGAAACCATGAAAGATATTATCCCAAAGCAGTACCAGACTCCGCTTTATTTCAGTTTTATTACCAAAGCATTTATTTACAATTCAGAAACAAATACCTTTCCACCCGTCAATAATGTGTGGGAACTGACTGAAAAAAAATGGGAAAAGAAATTCTGGTTCAAGGACCCACTGAAAGAAGGGGTCAATGCAAATTTTTTAACGATGGTTACATCGCCGGAAGTCTCCAGTCAACTGGCAGCAGCGTATGAACGCCATTTTGGCAAGAAGATTGTTCTGACAACACCTAATGCCGGTTATGAGTGGATAAAAGGTTTTATTAACAATCAACTGGTGATGTTTACCAGTGATACCAAAATGGCAGGGGCTCTTGGTGAAAAGGGGAAAAATATTGATGCGGTCGCACTGGGAACCTACTCCAAATTGAGAGCCAGGAAGAAAAAAAATCTGGCCTTGATGCCCATCATGGGTATGGAGCCTTTTGCTGGATTTTTCTACCCCAGTTTTCTGCTGATTCGGGATAATGCAAAGAATCCCAATGCAGCAAAACTGTTTATTGAATATCTGTTGACAGCCGAAGGATTTAAGCCGTGGTCGGGGTCTCTTGGTACATATAGCTCGAATCCGAACATCAAACCGTATCCTGGAGATAATTCTCTGGATGTATGGTCCCGCATACTTGTTCTTGAATCTCCTGAATATATCTACGAACATCGGGGGGAAGTGGAAGAATTCTGGAACAGTTTAGTGTATTGATTTAACACCGGCAAACGGTGAAAAAACCTGCACTCTTTTCAGGAGTAAGGCACTAATTTCCATGTGCAGAAAGTACATCCCCTTTAAGCAACAGGCTTCAAAGGGGATCTTTTTTCTGGTGAATATGAATATTTTAATTACTAACAGTTTATGACTTTTATACATGGTTTAAAAAGTTTTTTTCGCAAACCGGAAAATGTCATACTCGTCTGTCTGATAACGATCCTCGTATACCTCATTCTCGTACCTCTCTTTTCTATCGTCAATGACACGTTCAGGGTTCATTCCTCCGAACTCATGCGGATCAGGGGTACTGCAGCAGGGGATTTCACCACATTCCACTGGCAGTCCATCTTTGCCGGTAAATACAGTAAAAATATATTTTATCAACCGCTTTTCAACACACTCTTGGTGGCCATAACAACCTGTTTGATCGCCATCTGCATGGGAGGCGGGTTTGCCTGGCTGGTCACCCGGACAGATATCAGGTTTAAAAAACTCATATCCAGTCTGTTTATTCTCCCGTATATAATGCCGTCATGGACGCTGGCTATGGCCTGGCTCAACTTTTTCAAAAATGAAAGGGTGGGTGCACCCGGGTTGATTACTGCTTTTACCGGTATACAGACTCCTGACTGGTTTGCTTACGGTTTTTTCCCCATCACCGTTGTCCTGGGCCTGCATTATGCACCATTTGCCTACATCCTTATCGGCGGCATTTTGAGAAATATGGATGCGAACCTGGAGGAAGCCGCTCAGATACTGAAAACCGGGAGATGGCGTATTATCCGGAAAATTACTATTCCAATTGTTCTCCCGGCAATGCTTTCTACAATATTGCTGGTTTTTTCAAGCGCGATGAGCGCCTTTGCAGTCCCTGCTTTTCTGGGCACGCCGGTGCGGTTCCAAGTACTGACGACGCAGCTTTTTAGAACCCTGAACGGAACAAGTCCGGGGTATGGATATCTTATCGCTCTGGTTATGATTGTTATCGGGGCGATCATTCTCATGACCAATCAGATGCTGATTGGCAAAAGGAAATCTTTTGCAACCGTAACCGGGAAAAGTTCCAATGTATCCCTGGTTAACCTGAAAAAAATTCGCACCATTCTATCGATAGTCGTCTTGATCTGGCTGCTTTTAATAACTGTCGTGCCGCTGATCACATTCGCTATTCAATCCTTTCAGGTGTCATCCGGCTCTTTTAAGGCTGAAAATTTCACTACACTGTTCTGGCTTGGAGAGGGACAGCCGGATGTATTGAGCGGAGAGCCGGGTATTCTGCGAAATAAATATATATATATTGGACTCTGGAACAGTGTGCGACTTTCCGTTCTGATCTCGCTTCTCGCGGGAACGGTGGGGTTGCTGGTAGGCTACGGAGTGGTGAAAAAACGAGGCTCTTTCTGGGCCAACAGCCTGGATAGGCTGTCCTTTTTCCCCTATCTCCTCCCCAGTATGGCATTTGGAGCCATCTATCTTTCCATGTTTGCTGTAAGAAGGGGTATTATTCCATCCCTGTATGGCAGTTTCGCTATACTGGTGCTGATAGGATCTGTAAAATATCTGCCGTTCGCATCTCGAGCCGGCATCAATGCGATTTTTCAACTGGGAAGGGAGATTGAAGAGGCTGCGATGATTTTCGGTGTCCCCTGGTGGAAGCGAATGGTAAAAATTATCATACCCATCCAGCGGGCAAGCGTGCTTTCCGGGTTCCTGCTCCCCTTTATTTCGAGCATGCGGGAACTGTCACTTTTTATTCTGCTGGTCACCCCTTCTACCAAGGTCCTGACCACCATGTTGTTCCAGTATAACGAAAAGGGCTGGGATCAATATGCCAATGCCATCATATTGTTTATCGTGCTGGTTGTTATTTCATTAAATGCAATTGTCAATAAAGTTACGGGAGCATCCATCGACAAGGGAATAGGAGACTAGCAGGTGCCTGAAATAAAAATTAAAAATGCCACAAAGAAATTCGGGAAATCTGTGGCTGTGGAAAATTTGAATATTACTATTGCCGACAAAGGGTTTATCACCTTACTGGGTCCGTCCGGCTGTGGAAAAACAACAACGCTCAGGATGATATCCGGTCTTGAAAGTCCCACCGAGGGCGAGATCTATATAGATGATGTGCTGGTGTTTTCTTCTGAAAAGGGGGTCGATCTACCGCCGGCAAAACGTGATGTAGGGTTTCTGTTTCAAAACTACGCCCTGTGGCCCCATATGACTGTCAGCCAGAATATTGCATTTGGTCTGGAAAACCTGAAGTGGAGCAGGGAGGATACCAAGCGACGAGTCAACGATTTGACAGAATTGCTGAGGATCGATGAATTGCTGGGTCGGTATCCGGCAGAATTGTCAGGCGGGCAGCAGCAGCGTGTGGCTATCGCCAGGACCCTGGCACCTCGACCTAAAGTGTTATTTATGGATGAGCCGCTTTCGAACCTGGATTCGAAACTGAGAATAGAAATGCGGACTGAGTTGAAACGGCTCCACCGGGAAACGAATTCCACCTTTGTCTACGTGACCCATGATCAGCTGGAAGCCATGACCCTTTCCAGCCAGATCTGTCTGATGGAAGAAGGTCGAGTGCAGCAATATGCACCGCCGCTGAAAGTGTATAAAGAACCATCCAACCGTTTTTGTGCCGAGTTTGTGGGTAACCCGACGATCAATTTTGTCGAAGTTGAATGTAGGGAGATTGGCGCAACAGATATACAACTGGTTTCAGAGGATCTGGTTTTCTCTTTTACACCGGTTTCTCATCCTCCACTTTTGCAAACCGGTCAAAGACTTGTCCTGGGATTACGGCCGGAAGCTGTACGCCTTTCAGAAAAAGGTGTCCAGGGGAGCATTTATTCTGCGCTGCCGTCCGGTATGGAAACCACTGTTATAGTGAAAATTAAAAACACCCTGCTCACCTCAGTTGTTTTCGGTGGCCATGATTTTCCGGTGGACGGTGAGATCGGATTTGAATTGGACCAGGACAGCTATATTCTCTTTGACAAAACCAGTGAAGAAAACATTGCCACTGGGTCTTTGAGTGTTTCCCTGAGAAATGCGGGCTAGCCGATTTCCAGATGCTGCCGGAAAAAATCGCGGTATTCATCCTGTCGGTGGCTGACATAGAGAATAGTGCTCAACTTGGCTTCCGCTACCCGCTCAAGAAACTGGAGCAGGTTGTCCCGATGTACATCGTCAAGGCCCTGGGTCGGTTCATCCAGGAGCAGGAGTTTTGGCATTTTTATCAGTGCTCGAGCTATAAGAATCAACCGTTGTTCACCGAAAGTAAGCTGCCGAAACGGTTTTTTCTCCAGATCTTCCAACCCAAGTCGTTTCAGCCACTGGCGGGCCTGGCGTTCCTGAGCTTGGGTATAATTACGATACAGGCCGATTGAATCAAAAAAACCTGAAATCACAATCTGTAGTGTATTACCGGGTATATAATGATTCCGATGCAGGTCAGGGCTGACGATTCCCATATTTTTTTTCAGATCCCAGATAGACTCGCCGCTCCCCCGGCGTATGCCGAACAGATGCAGGTCATTGGCGTAACAGTCCGAATGATCGCCCGAGATAATTGCCAGGAGGGTAGATTTTCCGGCGCCGTTGGGTCCGGTGATCAGGGTGTGACCCCCTTTTTCTACCACAAAATCAAGTCCCGAAAAAATAACCCTTTTGCCATATCGGGCCTGTCCGTTTTTCAGACTGACAAGGATTTCCGCGCTCTGTGAACCGTTTTCAGCAGTTTCAAGGTCGACAGTATCAACCCATTGAGCTTCTGAAGCTTTTTCGGGCAGTGCGGCAAGCACGTCACGCCTTAACCCCTGCTCAACAAGTTTTCCATTGTGCATACAGGCGAGGTGGGTACACCAGGAAGGAATATCGCGCCTGCTTGTCAGTGTAATGATGATTCCAAAGCCTCTTGAATGCAGGCTTGTCATTATCTGGTCAAATTCAGAACAGGATGCTGTATCGAGACCATCGTACGGGTTTTGAACCACAAGATGACAGTTACCGTTTGTAATGGCATTCAGGAGTACAAGCTTACGACTCTCACCGGAGCTGAGCTGCCGATATCCACTGTCGAGTACATGGCCAAGATTAAACAACTGTATCAGCTCCTCATGATTCCCTTCGGTGCCAAGGAAATCTCTGGCCAGCGTGCCGGGGTCTATCTTCTGGAGATAATCACTGTCATCATTTCTTACTTCCTCTTCAAAAATCTTCTGTTGATTGCTGAAACTGATAACAGCAAGATCTTCAGGGAGAGAGGAAGATTCAAGGAGAAACTGGTCGCTTTCTCCCCCGGAAAACAACTGGACCAATTCATCCAATCCGGACCGGTTCTTCCCCCAGATGCACCAGAGTTCTCCGGCCCTGGCCGAAAAAGAGTCAATTGAAAGCCCTTTTCCACTGGCATTAGTCACCTCAAGCCATGGAACAGGGAGTACCGCAGTCTCGATTCGGGTTGTACTCTTTTTCGTTGGGTTTGCTTTATTCATTGTATCGTCTTTTAACACCTCACAAGGGGCTATAAGTACCATGGTGGTATATCTAAGGTGGGCTCCGCCCACAATCCAAAAGATAAATTATCCCACCACAGAGAGCACAGAGAAAACAGAGAAAGAATTTTTTCTCTGTGCTCTCTGTGTCCTCTGTGGTTTAAGTTTCTGGAGTAAGGTACTAACAACCCCACGAGGGGGTATAAGTACCATGGTGGTATATCTAAGCGTATAATTTTAAAATACATTACTTAGTTTCTTGTTTTTTATTACAGGATTTCTGGAGTAAGGTACTAAACAGCTTCTGTGCTGACAGTTTGACCTTTATAGGCCATTGCCAGTAACTTGAGGGGATGCACTGATTTTTTCTGGGTGCCCTGGTATATTTGCATACCGCATGCGCCGCATCCAGTTACCAGCTGGTCGACATGAGATAAAGCAATCTCGTCAAAAAGTTTTTTGCCGATCTGCATGGAGAGCTCAAAGTTTTTTGATTTTAACCCGTGAGTACCACCCATTCCACAGCATTTATCGGAATATTTTACAACCTCTATACCTGGGATCAGTTGCATCAGTTCAATTGGTTCTGTTCTGACCCCAAGGCTTCGGAGATGGCAGGGTTCGTGATATCCAATACGCATCTCAATGCTGTCAAAATCAGTTTTCAACTCTCCCTGCTTATGTAGTTTCATCAGGTATTGATGGATGTCATAACAGTTATCTGCAACCTGTCTCGAGGCTTCAGATTCAACAATTCTCGGGTATTCATATTTTACAGCCAGAGCACAGCTTGATTCACTGAAAATCACCGGGATATTTTTTGCTGAATATTCCTCCAGGATGCTGATATTATGATGTATATCATCAATTATATGCGTCTGTGCCCCGGCATTTATTCGTGCAATGCCGCAACATTTGAACTCTGGGAGAATAATATTTATATCATTATGTTCGAGGACATCGATGACAGCCAGTCCTTCTCCATCCGGATCATTGTAGTTGCTGTAGCAACCCAGGAAAAACACAACTTCACGAACTCCGTCAACCTTTTTACGAGTCTTAAGGATTTTACGCAGGGTTCGATTATGGAATTCGGGAAGATACCGTTTGGCATCCATACCAAGCGTTTTTTCCAGCCCTAAGCGTAATGGGCTTATTGAGGTGGCTAGATTCGCGAGTGGGGCCAAACTGCTTCCCAGTGCGCATAACTTTTTTGTATCGGTGAGCACCCGATTGGAAAAACTCTCGCCCTTTTTTTCTACAAAATGGGCTCTTCCGGACATGGCCAGCCACGGGACATCGACTCCGGAGGGGCATTCTGTCAAACATCTTTTACAGTTGATACATGAATCCATCATCTCTTTAAACTCAGGATTTTCGAGTATCGCAGGGTCCAGTTTGCCCGAAGTGATTTCTCTCAGCAGTGTGATTTTTCCCCGCCCTTTGGTCCATTCCTCAAGACTTGAACTGGCTATGGGGCAATAAGATGCACACTTTCCACACCCTGAACAATTTTCAATCTGTTCCTGAAGGGCAAGTTTATCAAAAACACTTTCTGTACTGAGAATGTCAAAATCAGGTCCGTATTTTAAATTTTTACCAAGAGGATTTTCGTCTTCGGCAATTATTATTCCCGGGTTGAAGATCTTTTCTGGATCAAAAACAGCCTTAATTTCTTTCATTGCGTGATACAGATGTGGATACTGACGCTGCACATAGTGCGTGCGTAATCGCCCGTCAGCATGTTCTCCGCTCACAGTCCCTTTCAGACTGAGAACCAGATCGCACAGAGCATCGGACAGCTCAAGCATGATTGTGACGTCTTGCTGCTGCCTGAGATCCAATATCGCCATGGTGTGAAGATTACCGTCGCCCGCATGGCCGTATATGGCCGCTTTTATATTAAATCTGTCAAACAGTTGTCGTAAACCGCTTATATACTCAGGCAGTTTGCTCACATGTACAGCAGCGTCCTCAATGAATGCAATTGGTCGTCTAGGGCCCTTCATCCTGGTGAGGATCGGACCGGAGATGGACCGCACCCTGGTAAAGGTCTGCATATCGGCTGCGCTTTTGGCCTGGAGCATATCCACTGCCAGCTTTTTATCTTCAAACAGCCGTTTTCTCACATTTGAAAATTTTTCCTGGAGAATCTCGTCCGACTCCTCCTGAAACTCGATGAATAAAGATGCCTCAGTATTTTCAGGAAAATATTCCGCCAGTTCGGGGTACTGTTCACGAGCCAGATCGAGAATGTGTTTTTCCATAATCTCGACCATTGTCGGCCCTTCCTCTAGTATCTGCTGTGTGGCCTCACCTACCTTGCCAAGATCATCGAGGTAAACAAAACCGCTCAACGCTTTCCCGGGGAGTGGGGAAAGCTTCAGGGTCGCTTCGGATACCAGGGCGAGCGTGCCTTCGGAGCCAACCAGCAGAGGCGTCAGGTCAAGTGAATCTTCAGTCTGTAGATCCCAGATAAAGTATCCACAGGAATTTTTAGAAGTGAAGGGTCGTTCCTGTTCAAGATATTCTCCGTATTTGTTGATACTCTTTGGCACTCCCCGGTATATTTTCTCCTCCATTGTTCCGGCCGCAGAATCTTTAGCGGGGAGACCGTCCGCGAGAGCTTTTTTACCTGTCTGGATGATTTCACCATTTGCAAGTATCAGTTCCAGTGAATGAACATGGGCTCTGGTGGTTCCGTATTTAACAGCATGAGGACCGCTCGAGTTGTTGGCAATCATGCCGCCAAGGGTCGCGGAGTCTTTTGTTGAAGGGTCTATAGGGAAAAAGAGCTTGTGGGGTTTGAGCTGCCGGTTGAGCTCGGCGAGAACCATGCCAGGTTGGACTCTAACCCATTGCTCATCAGGGTTCAATTCGATGATCTGGTTAAGATTTTTACTGTAATCTATCAGAATCCCGTCTCCCAGTTCGTTGCCTGCTCGACTTGTCCCGCCTCCCCGGGCAGTAATCGGGATTTTATGCTCACCGGCAAATTTAACCGTTTTGACCACGTCTTCTTTTGATTGTGGCTGCACGATGGCCAGGGGTTTTACCCTGTAGAGAGATGCGCCGCTGCTATAGAGGGACCTGCTTAACTCATTATAGAGGACTTTACCTTCGATCTGGTTTTGTAACAGACCAAATTTCTCTTCATGTTCTTTCATTTGATATCCTGTGAAGAAACGCCGGCTTCCAGTTTTTAAACCGCATAACTACTTGTAAAATTAAATAATATTCTGTTGCAGCAGTAATTCTGCAAAATGATTTTCTTCTGCTTATAAAACAATATGCTGCCATGCGTTGGAAGATAAGCATAGCAGCATATCGAACACCGGTTAACGGTAAAAATCCCTGCACTCTTTTCAGTACCAGCTTGATGGGTATAAGTACCTTGGTGGTATATGTAACCACATAATTTCAAAACACATTACTCAGTTGCTTGTTTTTTATACCCCTCAAGGGGGTACTGAACTGAGTGACAGGGTTTCTGGAGTAAGGTACTAATATACATCAAACAGCAGGTTCCCCAAAAGACTATTTTAAACTTTCAGTCAGGTACTCCATCGCAGCAGCCACACCGCCTTTTGTGTGTTTAATTCCCCCAAGTTCCAGGCCCATTTCCACACCTGCCAGGGTACCGATTAAACTTAAATCGTTAAGATCGCCAAGGTGGCCAATCCGAAAGACCTTGTCGGCAACTTTGCCGAGGCCGTTGCCAAGGGACATATTCACATTTTCAAGGATGACCTTGCGCAGATTATCGGCTCCCTTACCATCCGGCATCAGTACTGCGGTAAGGACACTGCTGTATTCGAGAGGTTCTTCACAGAGTACTTCAAGCCCCCAGGCTCTCACCGCACGGCGAGTCGCCTCTCCAAAACGGTCATGCCGTGCAAAAACATTGTCAAGTCCCTCTTCTTCCAGCATTTTGATGGATTCACGGAGACCAAAAAGGAGGTTGGTACAGGGGGTGGACGGGTAAAGGGAGGTTTCATTGGCCTTAAGCATGTCATTCCAATCCCAGAAATGAGTCTTGAAAGTATTAGCCCTGGAGACTTCCAGTGCCTTTTTGCTCACCGCGTTAAAACCGAGGCCTGGTGGCAGCATCAATCCTTTTTGTGAGCAGCCGACAGTGACATCCACTTTCCACTCTTCATGGCGGTAATCTATTGAACCAAGGGAAGAAATAGTATCAACCATAAACAGTGCCGGATGGTTCGCCCGATCAATAGCGTCTCTGATTTCGGCTATCCTGCTTGCAACTCCTGTGGAGGTTTCATTGTGAACAACGTTTACCGATTTGATCAGGTGGTTTTTATCTTCCCTGAGCTTATCCTCGACCACCTGGGGATCTACACCATGCCGCCAGTTGGTGGGTACGAAGTCGACTTCGAGGCCGAATTTCATGGCCATTTTATACCACAGGGTTGCAAAGTGACCAGTTTCAAACATCAAAACCTTATCGCCCGGGTTCAGGGTATTCATCAAAGAAGCCTCCCAAGCACCAGTTCCGGAGGTGGGGAAAATAAGTACCGGGTCAGACGTTTTAAAGATTCTCCTCACTCCGAGCAGGACCTCTTTGGATATTTTTTGAAAAGTGGGACCCCGGTGATCTATTGTAGGGTGAGCAATGGCGTGTAGAATTCTGTCGGGTACATTGCTGGGGCCGGGAATTTGCAAAAAATGGCGTCCGCTTTGAAAAGTCATGGTCAATAATTCCTTTTTAGATGTTGGGTTGATTAAGATGGTTGCAGGGTATATTTGTTTACTGAGGTACTGTAATTCTTCCGTTTACCGCCGAAAGTGCAACTGTCAGTGGTGATGCAAGATATATTTTAGCCCCTTCTGCTCCAATTCGGCCAGGGCTGTTACGTACGGTTGTGGTGATAGCGATATCTGTGTCACAGAGAACACCAAAATGCATGCCCGGGCAGGGGCCGCAGCCAGGCGGCATGATTACTGCGCCGCCGTTTCTCATAACAGTTGAAATGTGGAGTTTATCCATAGATTCCATTACATTCCTGGAGCCTGGTGTAATGATAAAGGTAACGTCGGGATGTACTTCATTTTTTGCAAGGATTTCCGCTATTATTTTCATATCGTCCAGCCTACCGGACGAACATCCCCCTGCAATCGCAACTGTTATCTGCTCTGGCGACAAGGATGCGGTATGAGTAAATAGAGCCGGATTTCCAGGCACAGCTATCATCGGGGTTATTTCTTCAGAACGTATGATAATGTCTTGTTTTTCCTGCTCTCCCTGGGGAAGAATCAGGGCTGTGACAACTCCTGCCTCGGGCAGGAAGTTGCAGACAGACATTTTTTCACTGATGTTGAGCTGGTCAATTGTACTTCCCGTCAACAATACAGCCTTATTTTTTATGGTTTCATAATGGTGGTGCACGATATGCATGGCGATATCTCTTGCCATGGCTGGTTTTTTCAGGTCTCCATCAAGGGATATGATCGCCTGTTCCGGCACAGTGATCTTATGGGAACCGGTGTATATTGCTTCTACAAATTCATCGGCTGAAAGCGAAAATGCAATAGCGCCGAATGCTCCCTGGGTCGCGACATGACCATCTGCACCGACAATGATCATTCCCGGCCATAGAGATTCTTTTTCCGCCACTACCTGATGAAGCACTCCTTCACCGTTTTTGAAAAGATGAATGTCATTTTCTCTGGCAAAGACAGCAATATCACGCTGGAATTCACGATCTTTTATAGTAGGAGCTGGAAAAGAATGGTCCAGGGTAAAAAGAATACGACTGGTGCTGGAGAGGGTTCGCCCATTGCCATTGATTTTATTCAATATTTGAGCGCCACTTCCATCGTGGGCTAAAGCCAGATCGAATTTTAAGCTTATGCTCTGGCCGGGAGTCACCCTTTTCTGCTTAGATGCCTTCGCAAGGTGTCTGTAGAAAAAATCCGTCATCTGTTACCTCAAACCGGCCTTGACCCTTTTTATCCGTAAAAAACATGGACTAAAAACATTGGTATTGCAGGAACATAGGTACACATCATAAGAATAATGAAGATACACCCGACATAATAAACGTTGACCTTGCTGACATCCCAGATATCGGCTTTGGCGACTGAACAGGCAGTGATCAGTACACTGGCTACCGGAGGTGTCTGTTGGCCAATACCCAGGTTAAGGGTGACAATAAGGCCAAAATGAACCGGATCGATACCTACAAGGTGTACCAGCGGCATGACGATGGGTACTACCAGGATAATAGCGGCAGCGGAATGCAGAAAACAGCCGACGACCAGAAAAAAGAGGTTTAGCATTGCCAGAACCGCATATCTGTTCGTGGTAAAATCGGTAATCTGCTGGGCCAGCTGTTGAGGTATCTGCAACTCAGTCAGAATCGTTCCCATCAAGGCCGATGCAGCAACCAGAAGCATGACCACGCCGGTCGCTATACCACCTTCAATTGTTGCTTCTCTCAGGTGATGCCAATTTATTTCTCGATAAATGACTCCACCGACGAAAAGAGAGGCAGCAACTGCCAGTCCGGCACCTTCCGTAGCGGTAACAAACCCCCCGAAGATGCCGCCCAGGATAATAAAGGGGACGATAAAGGCCCAGGAGGCGTCTTTGAATGTCGACCAGACTTTTTTCAGTTGGAAGACCTCTTCTACCGGGTAGTTTCTACGAACCGCAAAACCGTAAGATAGACCCATCATCGCGAGGCCGCACATGATACCCGGGATGATGCCGGCCACGAAGATCTTGACCACAGAACTTCCAGACATGACCGCGTAGAGGATCATCGGGATGGACGGCGGGATGATCACGGCGATGGTGGCTGCAGAGGACATGACCGCCGCCGCAAAGGGACCGGGATAGCCTTTTCGTTTCATGGCGGGGATCAGGATAGAACCGAGGGCGGCAACGTCTGCCACCGCAGAACCGGACATTTCCGCGAAGAACATTGAGGTTGCAGTGGAGGCCATGGCCAACCCTCCCCGGACAAAACCGACCAGGGCTGAGGCAAAAGCGATCAAACGTTTGGAAATACCTCCTGTGTTCATGATCGCCCCGGCGAAGATGAATAGTGGTATGGCAAGCAATGGGAACTTTGTGGCTCCATCAAACATCACCAGGGCAACGTTTGGCAGGGCACTGACCCCCTGTAGGATCACCATTGTAAATACAGCGATGAGCCCCAGGGCTATTGCAATGGGAACATTGATCATGATCAGCAAAAACAAACCAACGAACATTAAAAATATAGTCACGGCTGCGGTACCTCTTTGGCATTTTCCGGGGTTTCCGGTGGAATCTCTACATCTTCATGGCCGGCAATTCCCTTATCCGACATTGCCTGACGCCACATATCCGGGAAGCTGAGCAACTGGCCAACCACGAAGAGGGCGGCCCCGATCGGAATAACCGACTGGGTCAGTCTGGTTGGTACCCATGTCAGGCTGGTGAGCGTATCCCCTTCAAGTACAACCAGGACCTGCACCCCAACCCATGCAAGCAGGAGGAAAAAACCAATAACCAGGATTTCCGCGAAAATGAGAACCGGTACTCGAAGGGAGGGTTTCATGGCGTTCAGGAGGCCATTGAACCCGATATGTCCCCTGCTCAGGGCGGCAAGAGCGGAGGCGTAATAGGTCAGCCAGGCCAGAAGAACGGAGGCCACCTCGTCATACCAGCTCAATGACATGCCGGCTTTGCGATAAATCACCGCGACAATAACTAATACAGACAGCGTGATCATCAGGAAGATGACAATGTACTCCATCGACTTTTTGAATATGCTTTGATATCTTGCAAGCAAGGGAACGACCTCCATACAGACGACAAAAATCTGCCCCGGGAAAAAATATCCCGGGGCACTTATTCTCCTCAAGTGGGTACTGAAAAGAGTGCAGGATTTTTTACCGTTTACCGGTGTTAGATAATTCAGCTTTTTATTTTACCAAACTCTGCACTTTATCAATGAGCTCTTTGCCGCCGGACACTTTTGTCCCAAATTCTTTGTAAATCGGGCCACTGGCATCTACAAAGGCTTGTTTGTCAACTTCGTTTATTTCCACTGAACCTTTCATTTTATCCAGGAGGTCGACTTCCATTGTTTCAGCCGTTTTGTAGACCCATTCCTGCATATCAACAGCGGTTGTTTTCAGGATTTTGCGCACGTCTTCCGGCAGGCTTGCCCAGGTCTTTTTACTGGTAAGTAAGTAAGCAGGCGTGTAGACATGGCCGCTCAGGGAGAGGTATTTTTGAACTTCATGGAAATTCTGGCTGTAAATCTGGGTGAATGGGTTTTCCTGGCCGTCAATAACTCCGGTTTGCAGAGCAACAAATACCTCAGAAAGTGACATGGGTGTGGGGTTGGCGCCATACGCCTTGAACATCTTGACCCGCCATTCGCCTTTTGGTGTTCGGAGCTTGATATCCTGGAGGTCTTTGGGTACGACAATTGGCCTGACATTGTTAGTGATGTTTCTGAAGCCGTTTTCCCATACGGCAACAGCTGTATATCCCTTTTCCTCGACTTTAGGTGCAATCATTGGCCAGAATACTTCGTCTCGGATTTTTCGCATGTGTTTACGGTCAAGTACAAGATATGGCATCTCAAAAACGCCAAACTCATCCACCACTGAGGACATCACCGTTGAGGGTAGAGCAAAAGCGATCGTGCCTAGCTTCAGTTTTTTCAGCAGTTCCCTGTCTTTTCCCAATTGGCTGGAGCCAAAGGTGACAACCTTGGCCTTATCTCCAAGCTCGGCATTGGCTCGTTTAGCAAATTCATCGGCACATGCCAGGAATAATGAACCAGGTGCACCGACGTGCCCAAATTTGAGTTCAATGGTCTTGGATTGAGCCGGCATGGTTAGAAAACCAAAGGTAAAAACCGCTGCTAGAGTTAAAAAAGTGATCAGTTTTTTCATGTTGTGCTCTCCTTTTGAAAAAAGTTGCATTAAAGGGTTCGTCCGGATATCGGAGCAGGTACCTGTTCCCCCATGTTGTACACACTTCATTTGTTACTCCACTGTTGTTTTATCCTGATAGTCTGAACGTCTATCCATCTGAACGGTTATAGTGTGCGTTGTTTAAATTACAATCGTGACAACTTGCAATATATGGGCCGTGCAGCAAAACATGATCTGTTTTGCTGTTTTCAAGGTGGAAAAAATCGGTATCTATTTGAAAATATGTAAACAAAATAATTATGTGAATGTGCGTCTCGCAGCCTGTTTTATTAAAGCAAACAGGGGTCGTTTCAAAAACGTAACGTTTGTCGTTTAATTTGTTGCACTTTGGACAAATTTAATTGGAACGACTTATACCTGCAACCAATTTCCTGCATTTCTGTTTATCCGGTTTCGGTATCTGCGCTTTGCTGCAATTTTCTCCATACTGTTGTCCGGCTGATTCCGAGTTTGCGTGCCGTCCGGGTCCTGCTGCCGTTACATTCCTCCAGGGTATCCATGATCAGCTTCTTTTCAGCTCAAAAGAAGGTCGATAGGGTACGGCAGCCTGGATTTGGAAAAATCGAAGCTGCCCGTATGATATTACTGCGCCGGATCGGCGGGCTAAATTTTTCGGATTGCGCCTGTGTCAGCAGAATTGGCAAAATGAGCATATATTTTCAATGCTTTGGAAACCGTTCTGTCTCGCTTGGGCTGATATGCCAATTCGCCTTTTTTGTTTTCTGCTTCACGGCGTGCTGTAAGTTCCTCCCCGCTTACAAGTAAACTGATGGATCTCTTCGAAATATCAATTTCAATCGGATCTCCATCTTTAACCAGTGCAATTAAACCACCGCTTGCCGCCTCTGGAGAGACATGACCAATGGAAAGCCCGGAGGTGGCACCGGAAAACCGACCATCGGTAACCAGGGCGCATTTTGTCCCGAGGTGCATAGATTTAATGTATGAGGTGGGGTAGAGCATTTCCTGCATACCCGGGCCTCCCTTGGGACCTTCATAGAGTATGAAAACAACATCCCCTGCCTCCACCTTGCCTCCAAGGATCGCGTCACATGCTTCCTCCTGAGAGACATACACCTTCGCGGATCCTTTGAAATGAAAAATTGAAGGGTCGACGCCTGCTGTTTTTACAATACACCCTTTTTCGGCTATATTGCCGTAGAGTACGGCAAGGCCGCCTTCTGCCGAATAGGCATGAGCAATATCACGAATACAGCCATCCACACGGTTTTTGTCCAGCTCTTTATATGTTGCGTCCTGTGATCCCAGCACAAGGTTGCGGCCAATTCTTCCTGGAGCGCTCCTGTAAATCTTGATCGATTCCTCACTGACAGTGGGCCGCATGGTATCGCAGACATCGAGGGCCTGCGCAAGGGTCATTCCATCTACTCTGGAAACCGAGGTATCCAGAAGATCCCCACGATCGAGTTCTCCCATGATACCGAGGATGCCGCCGGCCCGGTTAACATCTTCCACGTGATAACGAGAGCTCGGCGAAACCTTGCACAGGTTGGGAACTTTTTTGGATAGTTCGTTTATGTCCTGCAATTTGAAATCAACTTCGCCTTCGTGGGCAATTGCAAGAATGTGAAGGATTGTATTGGTCGATCCGCCCATAGCGATATCAAGAGACATGGCGTTGTTGAATGCAGCCTTGGTAGCAATCGAACGGGGGAGCACGGAACCGTCCTCATCGGAATACCAGGTTTTACACATTTCAACTATTCTCTCAGCCGCCTTTATGAATAAGTCATTTCGGACAGCATGTGTTGCAACCACAGTCCCGTTACCGGGCAGGGCAAGGCCCAGGGCTTCGGCCAGACAATTCATGGAGTTGGCCGTGAACATCCCGGAACATGAACCGCAGGTCGGACACGCCAGCTGTTCAACATCGGCAATCTCCTCATCACTGACATTCTTGTCTGCAGCCATTATCATCGCATCAACAAGATCAATGTCTTTGGTTGCCCCTTTTCCTGCTTCCATCGGGCCACCGGATACAAAAATGGCGGGGATGTTAAGGCGCATGGCCGCCATCAGCATGCCGGGAGTGATCTTGTCGCAATTTGAAATACAAACCATCGCATCAACCTTATGGGCATTGCACATATACTCAACAGAATCCGCAATAAGCTCCCGCGATGGCAAAGAATAGAGCATGCCTGTGTGGCCCATGGCTATACCGTCGTCGACAGCAATGGTATTGAATTCTGCTGCGAAGCAACCGAGTTCTTCAATGCGCCGTTTTACCATCTGTCCTGTATCATGCAGGTGAGCATGGCCGGGGACAAATTGTGTGAACGAGTTAACAACAGCGATAATAGGCTTTCCAAACTGTTCTTCCTTCATTCCATTGGCCAGCCAGAGTGAACGGGCACCGGCCATCCTTCTCCCTTCAGTTGTTTCACTGCTTCGTAATGTAATTGCCATTATTTCTCTCCCTTAGGTTATTTTTATCTGTATCGAATCAAGCCCTTAGTTTTTTATAATAAAATTTTCATTCCCCTGACAGTCTGCAGGTTAAACAACCTGTCTACCTACCCTTTCATCGCCCGGTGAAGGACCTGGGCAGCATGAACAGCTTTACGGCCCGTACCGTGTTCTATCTGGTGCCGACAGGAAGCTCCGTCGGCGACAATTATAGTACTGGCTGGTTCTTTTCGTACTGCCGGGAAAAGAGAGAGCTCGCCCATCTGCATTGAGGTCTCGTAGGTGTCTGAACCATACCCAAAAGCACCTGCCATTCCACAGCAGCTTGAATCAATCATTTCAACCTCGAGTTCAGGCACCATATGGAGAGTTTTTTTGAGAAACTCTGTGGAGTTAAAGGCTTTCTGGTGACAGTGGCCATGGACTAATACTTTAGGAGCTACTGGTTTAAATTCGAGGTTTATTTCTTCCCGTGCGCAAAATTCCTCAAACAGTACTGCTTCCCGGGCAACTGCAGCTGATTTTTCGCCGGGAATCAGAGATGGTATTTCATCACGAAGGCTCAGCAGACAGCTCGGCTCCAACCCGATAATCGGCACACCTTCTTTTGCATACGGGTAGTAAGTCTCAATGAGACGGGCCACCTCTTTACGCGCCTGATCGATTTTTCCAACTGTCAAAAAGGTCCTGCCGCAGCAGACCTGCCGTTTGCTGTCACCAGCCGGTTCAGGGGCCAGCACCCGGTATCCAGCAGCAATCAGTATCTCGCGCGCAGCTTCGAGGTTTTCATACTCGAAATACGTGTTGAAGGTATCGGCAAAGAGGATGACCTTCCTGCCATCTTCAGGTCCTGTGGATCTGGCTGGCCGGTAAATATCTGATCGCCATTTCGGCAGAGGACGTTTACTGGTGAATCCATCAAACATTTCAAATACACGGGCAGAGCCAGGCGCGGAGTTACGCATATTTGCAAGCCAGGCAGTTTTTGCAAGCAGCGGTGCGTATCGGGGCATCCAGGCAATTAAATTGTCATGGAGAGAAAAACCGGTTAGTTTTTTTCTGGCGGCTGTTACCTCGATCTTCATTTTCGCCATATCAACGCCGGTGGGGCACTCTCTCTTGCACGCTTTGCAGGAGACACAAAGTTTCAGGGTGTCAGCCATTTCTTCTGATTCCAGAGCATCAGGGCCAAGCTGACCCGAAATTACCAGTCGCAGTGTGTTTGCACGGCCACGTGTTGAATCACGTTCGTTTCGAGTGACACGAAAAGAAGGACACATCGCGCCGTCCTGCAGTTTTCTGCAGGCACCGTTATTGTTGCACATCTCTACAGCGCCCTGGAATCCGCCTCCGCTGCCGGGCCAGGGGGACCAGTCAAACACCGTATTAAAATCGTCAACTGTATAATCCGGTGCATAACGGAAAAGACTGCGATCATCCATTTTGGGTGGATTGACTATTTTTCCAGGATTGAACAGCCTCGTGGGATCGAAATAGTTCTTAACTTCTTCAAAACTCCTGACTATACGGGTGCCGAACATCTTTTCGTGAAACTCTGAGCGCATGATGCCATCGCCATGTTCACCGGAATGCGATCCTTTATACTCCATGACCATAGCAAAGGCCTCTTCGGCTATTGCACGCATGGCTTTGACATCCTGATCAAGGCGTAAATTAAGCACCGGGCGGACATGCAGGCAGCCAACGGAGGCATGAGCGTACCAGGTTCCTTTAGTATTGTATTTACCGAAGATATCTGTGAGTTTTGCCGTGAACTCCGCCAGGTCTTCCAATTTGACAGCACAGTCTTCAACAAAAGAAATAGGTTTCCTCTCTTCTTTCATAGACATCATGATATTGAGGCCGGACTTACGCACTTCAAAAATGGAACGCTGTAAGGCTGGTTCGATAGCTTCGACAACACCGCCATACCGGATTCCTTCGTTTTTCCAGGAAAATCCGAGGTCGCCCATAACCTCACCCAATTGTTTCAGGCGGGACAGATTATCCTGCTGGTCTTCCTCGGCAAATTCCACCAGAAGCAGGGCGTCCGGCTCACCTCGGACAAATTGAGTAATTATCGGCTTAAAGAGGGGGATCTCCCGGGAGAGTTCTATCATTGTCCGGTCAATCAGCTCAACAGCGGTGGGCTGGAGTTTCACCAGATGCTGTGCCGAGTCCATTGCCGAATAGAATGTAGGGAAATGACAGATACCGAGAACCTTGTTCTTGGGCAGTGGCGAGAGTTTTAGTTCAAGCTGGCGGAAATAGGCAAGAGTTCCTTCTGACCCGACCAGGAGATGAGACAGGTTATTGGGCCGGGCATCAGGCACCAGGGCGTCTATATTGTAGCCGCCGACTCTGCGCAGAACATTTGGCAGTCGCCGGCGAATCTCCTCCGCTTCACGGGTGCCCAGGGCTAAAAGTTTACGGGTAAGAGTATCGGGTTCAGCTTCCCGCCCGGCGGGGTCCGGCCTCACAGTTTCGAATTTCTTGTCTGTTCCGTCAGCCAGAGTTGCAGCGATGGAGAGTACGTTATCCCGCATCATACCGTATCTGATGGACCGGCTGCCGGCTGAATTGTTAGCTGCCATCCCGCCAATTGTGGCTCTTGAGGCAGTGGAGACGTCAACCGGAAACCAGAGACCATGCGGACGCAACTGGGCATTGAGTTCATCAAGGACTATGCCTGGCTCAACTGTGCAGCGCAGTCCTTCGACATCGAGATCACAGAGATGGTTGAGGTGCTTTGAGTTGTCGATGACAAGGGCACTGTTAACAGTCTGGCCGCATTGTGAAGAACCACCACCTCGCGGCAAAACAGGTACACCCTCTGTGCGGGCATGTGCAATTGCCGTGCGCACATCAATCATGGTGCGGGGTATTACTACACCGACGGGCATCATCTGGTACTGCGACGCATCGGTTGCATAGCGGCCCCGGTTGAAGGGATCGAAATACACCTCACCTTCAATGTCGGCTATGAGCTTACGTTCCAGGTCAGTCACAGCGTGGTCCTTAATAATTTTTAAATATCCGACAACAACTACTTAAGGTCATCCGTCCGGTCAGTTGCCGGTGCCGGTGTTGGTGTCAGGCTTGCAACTTTCTGATATAATTCGGGTGTCATGTCTATTTCAATTGAACGCAGCGAGTCCTCGAGCTGTCCGACATTTCTTGCTCCGATAATCGGCGCTGTTAATCCTGGATGGGCGGCTGCCCAGGCGATCGCAAGACTTACCGGGTTGTAATCATTTTCACGGGCAAAGCTGACATATTTCATAGCGGCATCAAGCATCCAGTCATCACCGTATCTGATCCCATATTTTGGATCACGACCGAGACGATTATCCGATGATTCAATCTTTTGACCGTATTTTCCTGTGAGTAAGCCGCCGCCCAGAGGGTTATAGCTGACCACAGCGACATTCTCAGATTGAGCGAGAGGGAGAATTTCTACCTCTGCCTGTCGTTTCACAAGATTGTACATTGGCTGGATGCATTGAATTGAGGGCCAGTCATGAAGCGCTGATACTCCGAGTGCTTTGGCCACCTGCCAGGCTGCGAAGTTACTTGCACCGATGTAGCGAATTTTACCCTGGGTCACAAGATCATTCAACGTGGAGAGGGTCTCCTCCAGAGGTGTGTTCAGGTCAAATCTGTGCAGAAAATAGATATCAACATACGAAGTCTGGAGCCGTTTGAGACTCGCCTCAAGCGAAGCAGTGATATTGCGCCGAGACGAGCCTTTTGCATTGATATCGGTGCCCATCTGGCCGAAGGCCTTGGTGGTGATGACAAGCTCATCCCTGGATTCAGAGATCAGGGGGCCCAGGATGTTCTCTGCTGCACCCTGACTGTAGACATTGGCACAATCAAAAAAATTGACTCCGGCATCCCGGCAGTGGTTGAACATTGCCTTTGATTCCGCTGGGTCAGCCTCACGGCCAAAGGTCATGGTTCCCATACACAAACTGGATACCTGAATGCCGGTATTTCCTAAAAAGCAGTATTCCATTTTGAACCTCCTTCTGCTATATGTTCCCAATCTGGACAA
>CAXMTO010000103.1:0-41907 GCA_964196355.1 uncultured Myxococcota bacterium | reverse complement strand
ATTACTCAAAGCAATCAAATACCCAGAAATCAGTTATCGGAAGTTCTGTACTGAAGAATATCTTGGACTGGATCGTAAGCAAAACAGAGTGTTTATTGGTCTACCGCTTCATAAGAGACAAACGATAGATCACACCCAACTCTGTCAATTCCGTTAAGGTCTATCTTTTCCCCAGCAGGTAAATTTAATGGTGTATATCCTTCACCATTTTAAACAATCCGGGTTACTTGGTGATTGCCACCTCCACGGGGCTGACTCTACAGAACTGGCGAATTATTGCAAAATTCCCCTGGCAAGCATTGAGATAAAAGGGAAAAAGATACGTATTTACAATGACATTGACTGCGATTGTGGAGCGCGACGCAACAAACGTGATAAATCGAAATATGTCGTTGGTTATCGGCTACATACCCTTACCGCAATTGATGCCAAAACCGGTCACAGCTTTCCTCTGGTATCACTTTTAGCCCCGGCCAATCATCATGATAGTCATTTTTTGCCCTTTTTAATCAATTTAGCCCAGGCAATGGGAATTGACATAAAACTTGTCACAGCAGACGAAGCATATCATGACAAGGACGGCTCTTTGTTCAAAGAAACCGGTGTAATTGTTACAACACCGCCTTCTTCCAAGGCCTTGTTGCCTAAATATGTTGATGGCAATAGTGGTACAGTATTTTGTAATGATTCATGCACTATCGCAATGCGCCATGTGGGGTTTGAACACCAAATTCATGAATATAAATGTGGTGCTGAATCTGGGGAATGTCAGTATTCCTCCACCTGTACTCAATATCGTGCTATTCAAATGGATAGCAGGCTATTTCAACAAATACCATATGAAACTGAGCAGATAAAACAGGCTCATGATATTCGTAAGAATTGTGAACGACCTTTCAATCTTCTCAAAAATCAGACAGGCCTGGAAACTGTTCGAGTACGAAGCCAGTATGCAACCATGGCCAGGTGTACCCTCAGCAGTATTGCTGTCTTGCTGATCAAAATGTCTGGCACGAGAAAAAAGGGGCAAATAAGCACTTCACAACAATTGCCGCTGTTTGACAAAAAGGCGGCCTAAAAGGAATAGTATACTGATTGTAATTATTTAAAAAACACTGCACCGACAGATGCTCCTCTAGTTTGTTATCAGCAGTCAGCTTATAAACAAAATATAAGAGCTTCCCAATAATTGGGGTTATAAAGCTAAAAAACACTCTGATAAGCTTGGACACCGGTTAACAATAACGAGAATCTAAAAAAATGGCGCAAATATAATCAATGGGGATCTGAAAATTGGCTCAGATTAGCTACTTTTCAACACCCTTGCTATACCTTCCTGCCAAAAATTGACCCGCATGCACGAATTTTTAATCAAATGGACTTACCTCAGCCACTATCAGTGAAACACAATCTTCGGAATTCTTATCAGGGATTGAAAAATAAATGAATACATTCCCAAGAGATACATGGCACATACGCCAAAAAAGAGAATTTGTCGATGGATAACCCTGTAGGTACGGACATAAAGAATTCCGAGCATCGGCACTATTGAGAAGAAATACCTGCCCTGGGCCTGAAAATCCACTGTCCAGGAACGATAGAGAGCGACAGATATTAATGCACCTGATAACACAATCAGAGAGAAGGCAAGACTGCTGTTTTCAAGACCACCCCGGAAAAAAATTGATCCGAAAACAAAAATCAGCAAACCTACCCCTGTCCAGCGTACCAGATCATAATAGGTTTGTGAGGCAGAAATGGTAAAATAACCAAATACACCAAAACTGCTCCTAAAAGATTTATCAAACCAGCGTCCGACTGTCACCATTTCGGCCAAAGTAATCCCTCTCGCCTTTCTATACAGAGAAATATGTTTTTTGTCCAAATCTGTGCTGGGTTTATAACTCGGGTGTGCCAATTCTTCCCGCAGCTCCGCTATTCTGGTATTCCGATCAAAGCCATTAACCACATAGCCTTCAGCCAATTGCAATCCAAAAAGAAGAAGGCCTGTAACCGTAATCGCCGTCAACCGTTTTAACCCAGTTTTTCGTTCGACAGAAGATGAAGTATTGAAAAATAATTGTATCCCCAGGAAAAGATAGATAAAGGCAATGAAGGGATAATAGTTTATTTTCAGGAGGAAGAGACAACCAAAAAGAAATCCCAAGACTACGATCCCCAGTAAGAATCGCCTCCGCTCACCTGTCAGGAACCTGTTTAACAGACTATTCGGGGTTATCAGCTCACAACTGACTAAAAAAGTGATAAAGAGAGCAAAAGCGTCCGAACCACAATAGCTAAAAACATACCAGATCTGAGATGAGAGAAGAAATGGTATTGCAACCATCCTCGCATACCTGCTCTTCATTGTATAGAGGAGTATCAGTCCAAAAAGGCAGATATTAAACATCCTCATCGAAAAATATTCAGGAATCCGGAAACTCTCTAGCAACTTAAGAAATTTCCCGGAAAAAAGATAATAGATTTCTCGGTTATTCAACCGGGAAAGGCCATACACACTGTAAGAATTTCTAACCGATTCATCGTCCAGTGCTGGAGGCAGCCAGTGATCAACATAATATGAACTCGCATACAAATGGACATACTCATCGGGATGCACGTTCCGTTCACTTATCCCGGCCATAACGATGATCAGCACCCACACTCCGGTAAGAAGGACGGGAACAAACAAAAAATCCCTCCCCAGACAGAATGTAAATCGGGAGATAAGGATAACAAAAAAAATAATTGCACCAAAGCGAATTATGAGCCATCCTATTTCCATGCCAGGATATTCCGGGATAACAGGAAGTTCAAAGTTGGGATCTTTCCCCGTAGACCTCAGCCACACTCCATCATCTGTTATTCGAAAATCTTCAATTTGAGCAAGCGGCACCAGTTTACCAAACTCCCGGCTATTAGAAAGTGTTAGCGCCACATAACCTTCCTGCTCGACACGAAGATGCCTGAGCGTGGCCTCCCCCGCATAGTCGTGGGTATCAATTCTCAGTCGGGCAATATTCTTTATGTTTGTCAGGAAAAAACTGTAATGAGACCTGCCGGGATGGGCTATAACCACCGACATATGTTTTTCAGAATAGGGCTGACCTTTTTCTGCCCAGTAGATTTTAAAACTAGTCTTGCTTGCGACCTCCAGCTCAACTTCAACATGAGCCGTATTAATAAAGAAAATGTAGTATAAAGTGCAGGCTAACAGACATAAAACAGCGGTAAATACATAGTGAGTAGGTCGACTCATCCGTTTTTCTCGTTCTATTTTTTTATATTGATGAAACAACCACTAATTTGATCTAGCTGGTTGTTTATTTTCCTAGTCTCTAGCCTTAAAAAACAATGATGTATTGATGATAAAGATAAATTTACCATGGCAATGATTTCCGTTCATCAATTCACGTCAAGGCGCATATTATAAATCTCAATATCATCATAAGGGGTTATTTCATCGCCCGGATAAACGACACTGGCTATTTTCAAAATATTGGCTCCAGCTTTCAATTGGGAAGTCACATCAATGGGAGGACAATCTTCAACAACGTACGCGGTATTTCCAGGATTACATGTTCTACCGACAAGAGACTCGTTTATATATATTCTATTGGCCATCGTAGCACCAGCGATGGTGTATAACAGGGTCCCTTTTAAGACGTTGCTGGAAATTTGAAATGACTCTGAATAAGTAATTCCCGATGGAGTACTGATCTTAAAATTGTCGCTATGTTCTTCATTATAATTCCTATCATCTCCTATTCTGATCGGCGATTTAAAAGTTATAGTATGTTTAGCACTGCCGCTATCATTGCCGGAGTTACCGGAACCGGAAGCAATGCCGGCAAGAACAACGGCTCCCAAAGCCAGTCCCGGAGCGATCCAATAAACACTGTTGTCATGCTCAGCTGATTTGTTGTCTGGTGTGCTTTTGTCTTTATTGTCAGATTTTTCAGAAGTAGAATCCCCTATTAACTCGGAGCCCTCTGTTTCTAGTATTAGTTCACTTTTTGCTGTTACAATAAATTCACTAAAATTTACATCGTTTTTAAGGTCGGAAACTTTAATAAAAGACTGTGCATACGTTATCGTAGTTAGTGATAAAACAGCCTGACAGAAAAAAATTTGTGCAAATATTGTTACAGAACATTTTAGTTTTACAGGAATAAACATTAGTACCTTACTCCTAAAATCCTTCTTTTTTGCACTCAACAAGTGGAAACATGAGGCTTTCAGCGCTCCCTTTAAACTAACCCGACAAATTGGAAAACCGTTTAGAGTCGCTGGATAAGTGCCTTGGTGGCAGTTCTAAGGTTCTGATTTCAAACCTCTATCACAATTTCTTGTTTTTTACACCCTTCAAGGGGGTACTGAAAAGAGTGATAGATTTTATGGAGTAAGGCACTGATATAATTTCTGACCACTTTTCCATAAATACGTCTCTACTAATTTAATCACAGTTGAGATACTTTATCACCTAGAATTACTACATTTGCTGCCGAAGAAAGATTTGATGTTGAAATCATAGAACAAAATTAATACTCTGAAAGCATTTTACCTTGAGTTTTTTCTAAAATAGTTTATCTTGCCGCTAGATTTCCCAGACACTAATGCGAAGAAGTAAGTAACCGTGATTTAACGAATCGCGATTCATTTTTAATGTGTATTCATGCCTCAGATAGTTTCATTGAGTGAACTTTGGTAGGAAAAAATGATCCAAATTTATTTGTTTTTGTTCACTCGAATTGCTGACCTACAGAGCGATTTTTTATCACTTTATTGCCCATACCGATGATATCAGGACAACGAACAGCAATAATCCTCCTGTCGATAATTGTTTTTTTCTTTGTTTGTTACCGAGCAATGTCCTATTTCCAGACGCCCGACGTCATCGAACCTGGTACAGAGATGTCGACTATCAGGATGAACCCATTAATTATCAAAGATTCATCTTCTGTGAAGGATGCTACTCTCTCTCGTATTCCCACTTCCTCTCCAACCGAAAGTGACCTAACGGGTCAGAGTCTAAAGCTGAATCAGGCCCGTTTGCTGCAAATTAAGATGTACAGCGACAGAGCATTTCTCTCAGAGCAATACTTGTTTGATTCCTCTGATAAGGTGTTTCTGGTCACCGAATTTAGCCAGTTGGCGGCTGGAGAGCATGATATATTAATCCTTTGGACGGATCCAAACGGTCAGGCCGTAAATACCTCCACTCATAATATATCACTGACCCTTCAGTCCCCTAAACATCGCCTCTTCTTTTGGTTGAAACTTCTTAGAAATGGGATGTTTACAGAAATGTTCACTGGCGACGAATATAAGGGGGAGGTTCACGGTAGGTGGGATGCTGAAATATATTTCAATGGTGCCAGGATAGCGACACAACATTTCATGATCTTTAATTGACGCTGCGTTGATAGGACAAAAAAGCTATAGAGAATATTTGCAACAAAAAATTAATCGCATTAACTTGCTAATACAAATACCCTTCCTTCGAGGTTGATTCATGTCAAAAATAACCAGATTTTTTTTACTGTTAACACTCATTTTATTTCTCAATGGCTGTAGTGATGAATGGGATGATCTGGTCGATTCTATCAGCGGTTCAGGAGACGACAAGCCAACTCCCGAAGAAGTAGCAGCAACAACACCAGTAGTTGCAACACCAGTAGTGACAGCTGAACCAGAAGCCACTGAGTATGAGTCCAAATTCCACCATACCAGTACAGGCTCAAGTGACGGTGGCAAATCTCTGGTGCTATGCCCAGGACAGGTAATGAATTTCGATAAATGCTCGGTTGGCAATGTTGATATACCGTATCATGGGACGGATAAAGGCAGACAAAGTTACTGGAATATGAGTGAAGAACCCAGGGGAGATATTGTCTGTGTTAAGAACGGAAAGAGTTACAGATACAAAGCTAACTCAGTGATGGTTAATGGTAGTTGTGGTTAATGGGAGTATTATAGGCAGGTAAATGGAGGTCGACTTTATTCCTGAGCTTCCTCTGATCTGCGGTTATTTAGAAGAAACCCAAAAAGACACCTCCGGACCTGCCAAAACGTGGCCCAACATTTTGTTGGTCTGCCCTGATATTCTGAATGCCGGGTCGCTTACCACCTGCAGCAACTCAAGATTATTACCGACTGGGTCCATAGCACGGAAGCGACAGCCACCTTTTATAACGTGACAAGTAACGGCAGTGATAAGTTAGGAATAATATTTAAGATGTTAGCCCGGATTTCTCACCAACAAAGTTTTTCGCAGGTCGAGGCGCCGGGCATGAAGCTGTAGTAAGGCACTAATGAAAAAGGGCCTTCGGTATTCGCGGGATAGCCACAAAGACAAATGAATAGACTGACAACGAAAACATCATCATGAAAAGAGATGTAAACACCGGTCCTTTTAGATATCTGTGGCCCCTTGCGTAAACAATGCCGAGCATGGAGGCGATGGGAAAAAGATATCTTCCCTGAGGCTGGAAATCCATAGTCCATGAATGATAAAGTGAAACAGTTATGAGTAACAGTGAAAAAAAGAGGCAAGATACTGCAATAAAACCGTTTTCCCTCCATGAACCCACAAAAATTAAACCAAGAAAGACCAACAACAGGGCAGCACCTGTCCAGCGAACTATATCATAATACTTAAACGAAGCGGATACCGTAAAATATCCATAAACACCAAATGCAGACCGAAAAGTTTTTTCAAAATAACGCTTCACTTTAACAAGATACACAAGAGGAACACCTCTTTTTTTCATATTGAGATAAATATGCTGTTTATCTATTTCTGTTTGAGGATTATATAATGGTTTTGCTGTCTCGACACGAATTGCGGCAAGCTTCTCCGCTTTGTCAACACCGTTTACATAATAATCTGCACCTCGTCTCAAACCAAACAGCGACAATCCAATCAGAGCCAGGATCAGCAATCGTTTCACGGCCAGTATCCGTTCTTCCCTCCCTCCCATCTCCCATATCTGCCATGCAAGAACAGTTATGACAAACGCTATGTAAGGATAGAAGTTCTTCTTTAATAACAGCAGACAACCAAGCAGGCACCCCAACAGAAGAGATCGAATAAAAAGGCGGTTATCCGGTTGTCGCCTGAGAAATACATTAAACATTGAACCTGGGGTGACGATCTGGATTCCCACAAGAAATGTAAGAAACAACGAAAAAGCATCGGAGTTAGTGTAACTGAAGACATACCATACCTGAGACGAAATCAGAAAAGGCATGGCTATGAACCTCGCCTCTGTGCTCTTTATTGTATAAAAAAGAAGAAACCCAAAAAGAAAAATATTAAACAGCCTGAACAACCAGAAAGGTTGTATGCGTAAAAATGATGTGAGCTCCGCAAATTTGCCGGAAAAAAAATAAAAAATCTCTGAATTATTCAACCGGGAAGAGCCATATACGCTGTAAGTGTGACGTATGGCGGGATCGTCAAAGGATGGCGGCAACCAGTTTTTCTGATAATAGTTCGAAGCCTCTATATGCACCTGTTCATCGGGATGCACGTTTCTTTTACTGATCACTGCCATAATTATAACAAGTGTCAGAGCTACCGCCAGAAGGATCGGTACATATCCAAGTTTTGCATTGAGATGTTTGGCGGCGTAATAGATGAGTGAGATGAGCAGACAGATAAAACCAAAACGAAAGAATTCCAGCAGCCATGGAAAACCAACTTTTTCGATGGTGATATCTCCAGCAAGGAAAGGATCCTTGCCATTGGAACTAACAGCAAGTCCATTTTCCTCAAGGTGATACTCGGAAATATGATTAAGTTCCTTGAATTGGTAGAACCCATCTTTAAAACCGAAGTGGATGGGTTTTATTCCTTCCTGCTCGATGGTTATCTTTTCAATAATGCTTCCGCCGATATATTTGTGGGGATCCAGTCTGATCCTGTCTACATTCCTAAAATTCGTCAGTAAAAATTGATAGTGTTTTTGCCCTGGAATCACAACTACTTTTGCCGAACTCTTTTCGGAAAAACCCTTATTGGCTTGAGCCCAATACATTTGGAAAATCGTCCGTTTCTCAACCTGTATGGACAGATTTACTGTTGCAACGTTGACCAGGAAAACTGAATAGAGTGTACAACCTGCCAGACAGAGAAGTAAAACTAAACGATGTATTTGCAATTTTTCAACTAATATGGACAGCATGTTGTTACCCCAATAAATCAACCCTGCAGGCAGGATGGTTACTTTGTTTTAAAGTTTTTATAGAGCCTCACTACTGTCTCAAGGCAAAAACCGCGGCTGCCGATTCTTTCTGGACATTTCCCGGAATCCTTCAGATAACTCCGAACAGAACCAACAGGATTTTCCAAATCCAATTCCATCTGCCAACGTGAGACATACCGCCCCATCATTTCTTCCTCACCAGCAAAAGGTAGTGGATCTGAGCCAGCAAGCACGGTAAAACCGGAATTAACCCCCCTTTTCATCAAACGAGGCTCAAGCCAGCACCAGGGACGAAGTGTTGTGTCGCCAAGCACAACTTCTTGAGCAGAATAATCGGAGAATAACCTCGCAACTTTTTTACCTCGCTGGGCAAACCACTTCCCCGGTGCCCAGCTCAGAACAGCTATGGCCCCTTCTCGGTTAATGCGCTCAATAACTTCCTCGACCGGCAGGCCATCAGGGATCTCAACATCTGTCGTCAAGGCCAGAACTTCAAGACGCTCACGGGTAATAACCTGTCGACCTGCAAAAAGGTATAGATCCTTGTACCCTTCTTCCTGCAGGAGCAAAGCCTCACCAAAAGCGTTGATTTGTGCAGGTGAAGCAGATATTTCCCGCTTCTTATCTCTTATTTCTTTAAAAAAATGACAGTCATTCCGCTCAGCCAGAAAGGCCATATGTAAACTGTCTGCGCTCAGAGCCGCCAGGTTGGACCGCAAAACCCGCAGGGCTCGTTTCAGATCATAACAAGGATAAAAATGAAGGTGAGTGTCAGCTAATATTTTCATTGGTTTTAAGAGATCTCTCTCTGGTACCAAACCCCGGACTACGGGTTTCGATTTATTTTAAATGTGATAATACAAACTCATAACATTTCTTTAATTCATGCCGATAATTACCAAAATTATATTTTGTTTCATATAGATTTCGGCCTGCTAAGCCCATTTGCCTTCTTTTTCCCTCATCTCCTGCAAGTCTTTCGAGGGCAATCCCCAGCTGCTCGGGCGCGGGTTTTGCGAAAACTGCTGTTGCATCATTTAGCAGGAGACGATGGGAAGGAACATCAGTTGCCATAATCGCTTTTCCTGCCTTCATATAATCAAGTATTTTTAAGGGTGTATTGACTCCTGATATTCTCGGCGACAAAAGTATATCCGATGCATAGAGATATTCGGGCAGAGCATCAGGGGCAACCTTGCCCAAAAAAGTAACACTCTCATCGACTTGCTGTTCTTTGAGCATGGTCTGTTTTTGGCCAATCTCATCATCCGTTCCACCTATGATGATAAATCGTATATATTTGTTTTGTTTAACAACCTTCGGAATAGTCGCAAACATGAGATCCACGCCCTGATAAAGAGCGAATGAACCGACAAAGGTTACAAGAACCTCATCTTTTCTCTTAACCAATTGGTTTCGTATCTGTGCCACTTTTTCGGTTAACGGTTCTGCAAGCGATGAAGGAATATCAAAGATATGAAAAGCGCGAGTCTTGTACCCCATTTTCTCAACCTGGCCGACCAGTCCCTTGCCCGTACCAATGACAGCATCGCAGAACCTCACTGTCAATTTTTCAACCAGAGCATAGAGGGCGAGAAAACTGTTTTTTAAAAACCCTTTTTTATATGAGAAAGGATCAGAATGTTTTTCAAAAATTGATTTGGCTCTGAAAATTTTTGCCAGAACGACCGCTATTATACCGGCCTCTTCAACACCATGAATAATAGCGTAATTGTTCTTCATACAAAGCCTCACCCCTTTGTAGAAAATCAGAACATCAAAAAAGATCTTGGAAAGAGATGGGCCAATGGGTACGTTTTGGATGGACAGAGGGTTCGCGACTCTGATAACTCTTGCATTTTCGAATTCTTTATTCTCACCAATTGGTAAGGTTAAAAGATCAACTTCATACCCCAGTTCTGTTAAAGCCAGTATGTTAAAATTGACTCGAATGGGTGAGCCCCGCCATTGAAAAAATGGCTGTGGTGAAATGAACAATATTTTTTCCATAGTAACTTTTAATTACTTCGCAATAAGTCTTCTGCTCCGTCTTTCCCACCTGTCTGAAAATGACGAAAAGTTTCCGGAATCCCGTTTTTACCAAACCATCAATTTCAAGTGTTATGTATAAATGGTCGCTCTATATATGTATACGTAATGCAGGCAACTAAGTAACTCAAAAAAAGAGTGGCAAAAAATATTGGAAAACCAACGAAAGAATATCCACAGTAATACGGAAGTGCCTTACGCAGGATGTTAAGTACCAGTGGGTGAAAAAGATACAAGCTGAAGGAAACCACGCCAATCGCCCTTAATGGTACAAAAGACAGTATTCGGTTAAGTGGTGTTCCATCTGCCGCGAGAATTAAAAAAAGCAGGACACCAGCAGCAGCACCAAACCAGGGAAAGTATAACTTGGCGAAAACCAGGTGACCTCCCCATACTCTCCCCGTAGACCCAAGCAGGAAAAGAAGAAGCAGCACTACCCCTAAAAAAGAAAATGCCATCCAGATACTATACTTATCCGAGTATGACTTTTTAAGAGACGCATAAACCCCATAATAGAGATACGAAGCAATCATTCCAGCCAGAAACACCCCTAAATATGGACGCACCCCCCTTTGCTCCATACCGTAGAGAGCAATGACATTCTTATCCAGCATCGTGTTTGCCAGAACCATAAGCAGAGTCAGGCTGCTAATAATAATCCAGGTTCGGTTTCTAAAAAAAAGAACGTTTACTACCATTAGAACTGGAGTCAAAAGATAAAATAATGCTTCCTGGGGAACAACCCAGAGATGGCCGTTACCCTGTAAAAAAAGAAAATGTCTGATAGCAACGTCGGAACGATATGTTAAAACATATATGACGATTATATACACATAGTATACAGGCACTATACGACGGACTCGGCGGAGAAAAAAGTCACTCCAGCAACTCGCAGAAAGTGCTCGTTTTGGCTGGAAAATAAATTCCCGTGCCAACAAGAACCCGCTTAAGCTCATGAAAATCCATACTCCTCCGGCACCTAGACCAGTAAAGCGCCCCCATGAATGATCTGCGACCACCATGATTGCAGCAATACCACGTAAACCATCGAGAGCATAGATATTCTTACCGGAGGATGGTATTTTGCCATTGACATCGCAAAACGCTGGAAACAGTGAAAAATTAATGTTCTTCAAGACAAGAAATATGAGCGCTGATGCAATAAGAGGCAGACCGTATAACAGAAATAAATTAGAATTTAGAGGTTCTGTTGAGACAAGGTAAGGATCTTTACTTTGTGAGGTGACCTCAACATAATCTGCTTTCAGGCTGAGTTGCGTATCATTCTGGCCTGGCTTAAATATACGATAAATATCAGCAGGCGAGTAGACAATAGTTTTTGTAAAACGACTGTAAACAGCAAGTCGATAAATTTTAAAGACTCCGCCATTATTACCAAAGTCAAGCCTCACTTTGTTGACGGAGGAATCTTTTATCTTAAAAGAGACCCTCTGTTTTTCACCCTTTGAGATTTGTTTAGATTGAGCAGAATATTTCTCCTGGAAATCTCCTTTGGAAACGCCGTTCCAGTAAAAAAGCTGCAGTTTCTTTGGATGATCAAGAAGAACAGTGAGGGTAATACGTGAAGCACCGGGTAAAATTGTTTTGGAAAGAGTGACCAAAGAAAAAAAAATCGCACTCAGCACAATAAATGAAACCAAAATAACATAATATTGTCTCATGGATCTTCGTGAATTCAATTTGTCTGATCTCCCTATTGGCGAAAAATTAATGCCCCCGACAAAGAAACAACCGTTGCTATGCTACTGGAACAGATCATTAAAATCAAGATAACAGTTCCAGGCATACTGACCATCGTATAAGGACCGCAAACTTTGTTGGCGGGTACACAACAGTAAGAAAACACCCGTCGCGGCCCTCTATGAAAGCATTTGGGATATTTTAAAATAGTTGAATTCATTTTACCAGTTGATCAGATACGTCCTTCCAGGATATCCTTGCCAAACGCCTCAGCTAGCCGTAACTCCTCCGGGTGTTCATATACAGCCTTTCGTTTATCCACACCTTTTACTACAAACTCACCGCCATATTCAACATCCATAGCATCGAATATATATCTGGCCGTCAGGATACTGCACTCAAATATTTTCGGCCCTTTCGTTGCAGCAGAAGAGATCAGATAACCCTTCCGTCCCTCTCCCTGACGAAAACGATCCTTCAACATATACCTCCTGGCCCACCTGGCCTGCATTCGATCTCCAAAAATTTTGCACTGTGCTGAAAGCCCGTAAAAGTAAACAGGACTGACAAGAAGAATTCTATCTGCATCATCCACCGCTGAATATATATCAGACATATCGTCTTTTATGACACAGCTACCGGTCTTATCACACCCTCCACACCCCTGGCAGGGGCGGAGGCTGAGATCATTGAGTCGGATATACTCAACTGTACCTCCATCCTGCTCAATTGGTCTGACTACTACCCGGGCCAGAGTTTCGCTGTTTCCTTTTTTTCGAGGACCACCTAGAAGGACCGCTATTTTCATAGAACAATCTCCTTAAATATGATGTATCTTTAATATACCTGCCCAGACTCATTAAAAGCCCCAATTACGTGTTAGACCTGCTCCCGACTAACGAGGGAAGCTTAGGATTTAGTTCAGTGTCCCTTGTGGAATCCAAGTGCCTTTGCGAAATTCTTATTTAAAAACGAGAAAAAGATCCCTATGGTACTAAGAGATTAGTACCTTACTCCAGAAAGACTGCAATAAAAAACAAGTAACCGAGGAATGTAAATTAAAATTATGTGGGTACATATACCACCAAGGTACTTATACCCCCTTGTGGGGTGTTAAAGAAGAATTGGCAAGTATTAGTGATAAAAATCCTTGAATGAGAATGAGATCTATTGTTAAGTACGCTAATGACAGCTGAAAACCCTGTAATTTTTGCCGTCAAGCGTTATGCTCTTCACGATGGCCCCAATATCAGGACCACTATTTTTTTCAAAGGTTGTCCCCTGAGCTGCCATTGGTGTCATAACCCTGAAGGAATAGCCAAAGATATCAATATAATCAGTCTCTCTGACAAATGTGTTGGCTGCAGTGCCTGTATTGATAACTGTCCCACGGGAGCCCTTAGTCTTTCTGCAGAAGGGATCGACCGAGACATAACGCTGTGTTCTCTGTGCGGCGATTGTGTCGATGTTTGTCCGGCTCTCAGCCATGAGGCAACCGGCTGGACAACTGACATCAGCCAGCTTATGGGAGAGATAAAAAAAGACCTGCCGTTTTATGATAACTCCGGTGGAGGTGTCACTTTCTCCGGTGGTGAACCGTTGATGCAGCCTGATTTTCTCCTCGAACTTCTCCAGGAGTGCGGCAAGCTGGATATACACCGCGCAATAGATACCAGCGGTTTTGCTCCGACGTCAACCATGATGAGCATCGCAGAACAGACAGATCTTTTCCTTTTTGATATAAAGCATATGGATAGTGAGAAACATCGATTCTATACCGGTGTTCCTAATGATTTAATACTCCATAATCTGAAAGCCCTTTCAGCTGCCGGACACCCTATCAACGCACGTATCCCGTTGATTTCAGGTGTGAATGATGATGAAAATAATATAAGAGCAACCGCCCTCTTTCTTTCTGCCTGTCCGACAGTAAAAAGAGTTGATATTCTGCCATACCACCCATCCGCCAGGGCAAAATATAAAAAGCTGGATATTGGTTATCAGGGAGAAAAAATGCAGGTTCCGGAAAACGAGAAAATAGCCGGTGTAGTTTCATTACTCAGTGAGTTCGGGCTTGATGTCCGCATTGGAGGATAACATGAACAGCAGAATTGAAAAATTACGAAAGCAGAGCTTTGAGAAGCAGCCGTCCATTTCCATAGAACGAGCCCTACTCGAAACCGAGTTTTATAAAGAAAACAGTGGAAAACACTCTCTGCCAGTACTGCGGGCGCTCTGTTTCAAATATATTTGTGAGCATAAAACCCTCTATATCGGTGACCGGGAACTCATTGTCGGCGAGCGCGGTCCTGCTCCTAAAGCTGTGCCTACTTTCCCTGAACTCACCTGTCACAGTGGTGAAGACCTGCGTATTCTAAACGACAGGAAAATGACCAGTTACCTGGTAAAAAAAGAAGATATTGCCGAATACGAAGAAACGATAGTTCCGTACTGGCAGGGACGTTCCATGCGTGACCGTATTTTCTCCCAGGTTCCCAAAGAATGGCGAACTGCCTATGAAGCAGGTCTCTTCACAGAGTTCATGGAACAGCGTGCTCCCGGACATACCGCTCTTGATGGAACAATTTATACCTCGGGCATGACTGATTTCAAGAAGCGCATTGCAGAGCGAGTAGATAGACTTGATTTTCATAATGACCCTGAGGCTTCGGATAAAAATGAGCAGCTCCAGGCTATGGATATTGCCTGTGGTGCTGCGATTATCTTTGCCAGGCGACATGCAGACCTTGCAGAATCCATGGCCAGTGCCGAGTCGGATCCTAAAAGACGGAAAGAACTGCTGCACATTGCCGAAATTTGCAGGAAGATCCCGGCCCACAGGCCAGAAACCTTCCATGAAGCGTTGCAGATGTACTGGTTTATCCATCTTGGGACCATAACAGAATTGAATGGTTGGGACGCTATGAGTCCCGGCCATCTGGATCAGCACCTCTACCCCTTCTATAAAAAAGACCTTGCAGACGCTCTTCTTGACCGCGAAAAAGCGAAAGAACTTATCTGCTGTTTATGGATTAAAATCAACAACCATACAGCCCCTCCCAAGGTCGGGGTTACAGCTAAAGAAAGCGGCACATACAATGACTTTACCCAGATCAACCTGGGGGGACTCAATGCCCAGGGGGCTGATGCGAGTAATGAAGTTTCGTACATCTGTCTCGAAGCCTCGGACGAACTCCATCTGCTGCAGCCTCAGCCCAGTGTGCATATCAGTCACCGAACCCCTAACCGTTTCCTGAAAGCTGCCTCGAGAGTCATACGTAAAGGATATGGCTACCCCTCAGTTTTTAATACGGACGCTGTCATTATGGAGCAGGTCCGGGTAGGTAAAAGTGTCGAGGATGCCAGAGAAGGCGGCACCAGCGGCTGTATTGAAACAGGCGCCTTCGGCAAAGAAGCCTACATCCTCACCGGTTATCTCAATATCCCAAAAATTCTTGAAGTAACCCTCAACAACGGCAGGGATCAGCTCACAGGCAAGATGATCACCATCGAAACAGGCGATCCTGCAACCTTCAAAAACTTTGAAGAACTGTATACTGCTTTCACCAGACAGCTTGAATACGTGGTTACTCTGAAAATTGGGGTGAACAACTATATCGAGCGTATGTACGCCAAATACTCTCCTGCCCCGTTCCTCTCAGTTGTCATTCATGACTGTATTGAAAACGGCAGGGATTACTATAACGGCGGCCCCAGATATAATACCAATTATATACAGTGCTGCGGCATAGGAACAGTCACCGATTGTTTGTCAGCCATCAAAACCCATGTTTACAACGAAGACACCCTCAGTATGGATGCATTGATTTCTGCACTGAAAACCAACTTTCACAATGATGAAACACTACGGTTGAAGCTCTGGAACAGAACCCCATTTTATGGCAATGATGATGACAGAGCGGATGATATAATGAAACGTGTCTACGCGAGCCTCTATGAGCATATCGATGGCAAAGCTAACACCAAAGGAACAGTCTACCATTTGAACATGCTCTCCACCACCTGCCATGTCTATTTTGGTTCAATGCTTGGGGCCTCTGCCAATGGCAGATTTGCGCACCTTCCCGAATCCGATGGAACTTCCCCTTCCCATGGAGCAGATCGAAATGGTCCGACTGCAGTCATCAAATCCCTGTCGAAAATGGATCAGCTGAAGTCAGGGGGTACTCTTCTCAATCAGCGGTTCCTGCCGAGCGTTCTCGCCTCGGAACAGGACCTGGATAAACTTGGCAGCCTGGTACGGACGTACTTTACCCTTGGCGGGCACCACATTCAATTTAATGTGGTGGATACAGCGACCCTGAGGAAGGCTCAACAACATCCGGATGAGTACAAAAATCTTCTTGTCCGGGTCGCTGGGTATAGTGATTACTTCGTTGATCTGGATAAAGAGCACCAGGAAGAAATCATCAGTAGAACAGAACAGGAGTTCGGATAGTTTTTCAGGTCAATTAACAACTTAGGCTGTGGGCTATTAGAGGAGATTCTCTCTATGTTTTGCTTTACCTGACAGCCTTCAGCCTTCAGCCTATCAACCTTCTGTTAATGCTTCAGCTATAGCATCACAAACATAATCGATGTTGCTGGTGGTCAGCCCTGCAAGATTAATACGGCCACCACCAACAATGTAGATAGATTTGTTGTCTCTCAACCAAGTTACAACATCTGCAGAAAGACCGCTGAAAGAAAACATCCCGCGCTGCCTGGTTATATGGGAAAAATCACCAGCTACCCCTCTTTTCATAAGACCGTCTACAAGAGCTGTACGCATCTCTTTAACCCGATCACGCATAGCTCCCAGTTCGCCCTGCCACTGACTATACAAGTCCGGATTATTCAGAATAGTTGCCGCCACCAGGCCACCGTGGGCTGGTGGATTTGAATAAATGACCCGGATAGTGGCCTTAACATGGCCCATGGCCACAGCGGAGTCCTTTGCAGTCGGGCTGACGATACTCAGGGCTCCGATTCGTTCATTGTATAAACCGAGATTTTTGGAAAACGAACTGGCCACAAAAAAGTCTCCGCCCAATGCTGCAAACTGTTCGATACTGCAGCGATCGGCCTCCACACTCTCTCCAAACCCCTGATAGGCAAAATCAAGAAAAGGAATCCATCCTTTTTCTTGACTGATGTCTGCTACTTTCTCCCACTGATCAACATTGAGATCGACTCCACTGGGATTGTGGCAGCAGGCATGCAGCAATACGATGTCACCGGCCGGTATGGATTCCAAGATTGCGACCATCGCATCAAAATCAATATCTTTGGTCTCAGCATTGTAGTATGCATATTCCGCCAGCTCAAAACCGGAAGTAGTAAAGACACCTCTATGATTGGCCCATGTAGGAGAGCTTATCCACACTTTTGCATCCGGATAAAATTTCTTCAGGAGATCTCCCCCCACCCTTAAAGCTCCAGTTCCACCGGGAGCCTGGACGGTTAACGCCCTCCCTGAACTGATAACTTCACTGGCCTCTCCAAAGAGGAGTTTCTGCACATTTGCGGCAAAAACCGAATCGCCGGGAATCGGCAGATAGTTTTTTGAATTTTCGTTCTCAAGAAGTATTTTTTCCGCAGCTTTCACGCAGTTGAGAACGGGAGTTTTGTCATCATCATCCTTATATACGCCAACCCCCAGATTAACTTTTTCCGGGTTCTGGTCTTTTTTAAATGCATCCGTCAATCCAAAAATAGCATCTACCGGTGCCACTTCAACATTTTGCCACATATTATCCTCCAACGATCAAATAAATAGTTAGTGCCTTACTCCTGAAAACCTGTCACAAAAAACAAGAAATCTGGAGAGTGCATTGAAATTAAGAACTTAAAGTAATCACCAGATAGCGAACTTAGAGAGACCTTCGAGGCACTTATACCCCTCAGGTAAGCGATAGACTCCGAGCGAGTACTGAAAAGAGTGCAGGATTTTTTACCGTTTATCGGTGTTAGTTTAACACCCCACAAGGGGGTACAAGTACCATGGTGGTATTTGTAACCACATAATTTCAAAATACATTCCTCAGTTTCTTGTTTTTTGTGACCCACGGAATCTATCAATATCCATATATTCTCGTAACATACAATAAACAAAATGCACAGGTTGTAATTTTCTACCATAAAAATATGATTACTACCATGAGTTAGCTTTTGCAGTGCAAAGAAAATAGCTTGAACAAGATATTGATGCATCTATGAAAGAGAGGGAAAACGGCTATTTGACATCGCTTTGTTGATGATTATTTATAGTTCGCAGAATAAATTCTGCGGTACCTCCGTGATTGTTCTTTCTGTTCTTCTGGTTTAAAGTGCTGCACTTACAGCCTGCATGCGACTGGACAGTCACGATTTAAATTAACAAACCAATCCTATAAAGTTCACTTCAGATTCAATATCCGGTGACAGAATGACAAAGACAATGCTTCGTGTCGAAAAAATTGGGGGCACCACCATGTCCCGCTTTGGTGAAGTCCTCAATAATGTAATTCTCAAAGACAAAACAGATATCTACAATAGAATTTATGTTGTCTCTGCCTATGCAGGTATCACCGATTATCTTCTTGAGCACAAAAAAACCGGTATTCCTGGAATCTATCAGATCTTTGAACAAGGTGAGGATTGTGAACAGGCCATGACCGAATTGCAGAATAAACTCTGTGAACTCAACCACAGTTTCTCGGCAATCGGTCTTGATGTTGAGGCTGCCGATCAGTTCATCAGCCTTCGGATAAACTTCGCCTTAAACATTCTGAAAAGCATGAATAATGTGCTCGCCTCGGGCTATGTTAATCGAAATGAACTCCTCCTCGCAGCAAGAGAGCTTCTCGCGTCTATAGGCGAGATGCATAGCGCCTTCAATAGTGCCAATATCCTGCAAAACCTGGGCTACGATGCTACCTACGTCGATTTAAGTGGCTGGCAGAACAGCAGGGAACGAACAATTGACGAGAGAATTGAACATACTTTTAAAAAGATAGATCCTTCCACAACCATCTGCGTGGCCACCGGCTATACCAAAGGCACAGAAGGAATCATGAGAGAATTCGATAGAGGATACTCTGAAGTAACATTCTCAAAAATTGCTGTTCTGCTCAACGCCCATGAGGCAATAATTCATAAAGAATATCATCTCTGTTCCGGAGACCCAGCAATCATAGGAGGAGACAACGTCCACCCAATCTGTAACACCAATTTCGACGTTGCGGACCAGCTTGCAGATGTAGGTATGGAAGCTATCCACCCCAAAGCCTCGAAACCTCTCGAGACGGCCGGAATTTCCATTCGGGTCATGAATGCATTTGACCCGAGTCACAGCGGCACCATAATGACCAAAGATTATATCTGCCCACAGTCAAAAACAGAAGTCATTACCGGTTCAAATATCGTTACCAGTCTGGAAATCCATGACACTCACATGGTTGGTGAAGTTGGCTTTGATATGAAAATCATGCAGGTTCTCCAAAAGCATAACATCAGCTACATAAACAAAGTAACCAATGCCAATACCATTGGCATGATAATATACGAAAAAGACTGTGCTCCCGAGCTGATAAAGGATCTACAGAAAAAATTTGAACTGGTAGCCACCGAAAATGTTGCAATCGTCTGTGCAATCGGCTCGAATATTGCGAAACCGGGGATTCTTTCCTGCGCCACCCGATCTCTGGCCGATGCCAATATCAACATTCTTACAGTATCACAGACATCCAGGCAGACCAACATGCAGTTCACCATCGACAGGGAACATTTTGTTCTTGCTCAACAGGCTCTGCATAGAGCTCTCTGTGAAGAAGTGTAAACTCGACTAACACCCCACAAGGGGGTACTGAAAAGAGTGACAGGGTTTCAGAAGTAAGGCACTAACACCGGTAAACGGTAAAAAAAATCCGCCACTCTTTTCAGTACTCGCTTGAGGGGTATAAGTGCCTTGGTGATTACTTTAAACGCCTAATTTCAAAGGACTCTCCAGATTTCTTGTTTTTATGACTGGTTTTCAGAAGTAAGGCACTAAAAGGCATTAAAGAGAAAGAAGGCTCAAACATTTATTTTGGCTGTTGTCCCTGGCTGCTCTCTTCGCAATCACTATCCACCGAACACCCCTCCTCTAACGTGTTGGGGACAGGGAGGTACCCATATTCAGGGCCAGTTGTTTGAGAGGTTTCACTATAAACTCTCTTTTCGACGCCCAGACACTCATCATTTAAATATCTTTTTATCCTTCCTTCCCCCTGCAAGACCAAGATTCGCTCCTGCTCTCTGATCACGAGAACGGGAATTTCCTTAATATTGAGGCTTTTCAGAAAGAGTGTATTTACTCTCGGATCATATTCAGAAAACCGTGTGCTTCCCGGAAGAGAAAAATGATCTATCTTTTCAACAGGATTAAATCGAATATTGCAGCTATTGTCTTCACCTATGGTGGATATTACATTTTCACAATGTTCACAGGTTTCAGAAAAAAACAGGTAGAGTTCAACCCCCTCCGTCTCTTCTCCTATCCGGGCATAACTCCCGGCATCAAGAGACACATCTATACTGGTAACTCCCCTTAATTGAAGGGTTGAAAGCATCGCAAAGACAGCGATGAATAGTATCACCGAGGTAAATAACTGGCGCAGACCGCAAAGAATATTTAAGAGAAAAATTATTGAAAAAATTATCAGACAATACGAACAGAACGCCGTAACGATAGAGTATTGGAAAAAAAAGAGTACCGCTTCAGCTGCAAGCCCCGCTGACAAAAGAAGTTTGGCGAACCGATGCCAGTATTTCGAACCATCACGCCCTTTAAAAAAACACCAGGACAGAATCATGAAAAAAACAAACCCGGCGATGTTGAAATATAAAGGCGGTAAGTGAGGGAAACTATCGACGACTTCACACCCATCATTGAGGCAAATCCCATCCCTCCCGGTAACTATGAGAAACGCCTGTACCCCTGTTAAAACACTTGCCAGAAAAGCAACTATAGCTCGTATCATGATCCTGTCTGCAGCTCTTTCTTATATTTTTTTTCTCTTTTACCCTGTATACCTTGCAAAAGGGCTCCTTTCGAAATCTGTCGGTAATACCTATGCAACATCAGAAGGTTAATGAAAACACGGCACAAACGTTATTAAAGTCAATTCTGTTCAGAACTGCAACAGAGAAGAAGGGAGTTTATACCCTCTGCTTCTACGCAGATTCTCCCGACCAGAGAGAGTATAAGTATTACTGTAGATGCAAGAAAGAGTTTATTTTGTGAAACTGACCTGGTTATGACGATTTTTCCTCTTGGTCGTGGCGGGGCTGTGCAGTACAATGGCAGCGAATCAGGATAATCTTCATCTATAATATTTTTTAATTGTGTCTTCTTTGATGTACAAAAGTAATCAACCGACTACGATAACCTGGAAATGGTGCCCTTTCAACGAGTTATCAACAGCAGAACTTTATGCTGTGTTGAAATTACGTCAGGAGATATTTGTCGTAGAACAAGAATGTGTCTATCTGGACTGTGACGGCCTGGATAAAAAAGCGTGGCATCTCATGGGTATGTATTCAAACACCAGACAATTTGAACTCATTGCTTATCTTCGTGTCATTTTTCCTGAAAAAAAAGAGGCCATCCCCGCTATTGGGCGACTGCTCACCCATAAGACGGTTAGAAATAAAGGCGTAGGCAGAGAATTACTCAAACAGGGAATCATTCACACAGACAAAGCACATCCCGGTTCTCCAATACAGGTATCGGCACAACTTTACCTTGAACGATTTTACAATAGCTTCGGTTTTATCACGGTGTCGGAGCCATATGACGAAGATGGGATTGCTCATATAGATATGATCAAATCCTTATGAGAGGGTGCCTCAGATAATCAACTCTAGGGTATCTTGAAAAATGAGGTTTCCCAAGGTAGCCTTTAATAAATATACCTCCCTTAGGTTCAACAGTGAAACCAAGGGAACAACGAGCAAAGGACATACCCATGATAACATATCTTTACTGGACAGCAGTTTTTGCACTTGCGGCGGGATCTCTCTATGGCCTCGGTGTAAAACTGGGAAAGTGGAAAATAGCAATACTGATAACCTTCTTAATTCTCGCCACAGGGTGGAGCACATATTATTTTCGGCTGCAGCAGGTTTTTGTCAAACACTACGGAGGGGTAATGACAATCTTTGTCCCCCCAGGTCAGCACCATCTGGGGGCGACTTGGAAAGATGACAATATGTGGATTGAAAACTACGACCCAAAAACAAACACTTGTTTATTCAGTGAATATTCCAAAGGCAATATGCTACAGGGTAAAGTCACTATAAAAAACTGTAATCCTTTAATCCCACAAATCATAAGTAGTGGAACCACAGCTAAAGAGGAAACGCCCAGTACCCAATGACGTCATGTATTACTCCTGTTGTGTTCCACAGGCCAGAGAATTACCACTTTAAATTTGACAATAGTAACCATTACTATTATATATCACTACTCTAATACACAATAACAAAGAGGAGGCAGAAATGCAGAAGTGGGAATGTCCTTGTGGCTATATTTATGACCCGGCAGAAGGTGATTACGAAAACGGTGTTGAGCCTGATACACCATGGGAAAAGGTCCCTGAGGAGTGGGTCTGCCCAAAATGCGGCGCGGCCAAGGAAGATTTCTGGGAAGCAGACTAACAGTTGTTCTGTTTTTGTAAAATTGTAGTTTTCACACACCAATAATAACTCGCAGGAGCAAGAAAATGAAAATATCTGTTGATAAAAATGTCGTTGAAATTACACCGGAAACAAAGCAGGAGACCGCTTCGCTTGATATCCTGTGGAAAGTCGTAATTGACTGTTATGGTAATAATAAGAAAATTGTCCCAATGGGGCAGTTTGTACCCGGCATCGATACACTTGCGCGATTTCACATAGAGGGGGTACAGGGAGGAGTCACCACCTATTCAGATGAAAAAAAAGCTGCGGAAGACAATACATACTACTGTGATATCTGCAACAAGTACATGAAAGTGGAAAAGGGAGGCGCCGTCCCACTCTGTTGTGGACGTGATATGGAAACCATAGAATAGTTTCCTCTCGTTTAAAGGGCTGTCCAGCACCTTTGTGGCCGTTCCACCTGAAGCGGGTGCAACTAACGTGTCGATTCTCTCTGCTGGTCAGCCTGTCCTATTTAAGTTCCACCAGCCAAGTCCGCCACCTCCACCTTCCATCAAACCTCGCCCCCACAAAACAGTCGAGGCGAGCAGCCTATACCCCCAGATAGTTCCGGTAATAAACCTCTTTTATGCCGGTTTGTATGACCTGCTAGCCCGCATTTCTCACCAGCATAGATGATTACATATTCAATAAGCACCCCAGTGAGCTATAGTCGTCTATGTTTGCTGGGGTAGCGACGCTGCAGGTAAGCGAACGCAGTGAGACTCCGGATGTGATCATATCTGCTGGCCTTTGGTGAACATTGTGTAAAATTTCTCGTCAAATCGAACGGATGGCAAGCAGTTACAATGAAAACACTTTCAGAAAATTGACACAATGTTCATGAGAAATGCAGGGCTAGCGCAGCTTCTGAAAATAAAGCGGCACCAGAGCAAACCATTCGAGCCGTTCATCAAAACTTATTGCCACTCCATCCCCGTCGTTGCGCACAACACTGCCGTTTACACCTTTGATCTCCAGGCGGCTGTTCGTCCCCTCAAGAATAATATCAATGTTGCATTTATTTCCAACATCCGGGCAATCATCCGCCTCCATAAAAAGACTGGTTATACTCAAATCACGCAATGTTCCTCCGTACTTCTTATCAAGCTCATCCACATAACAGATTACTTCTGTAGCAAATGGCATACGAAACGACTCTCTACGTTCAGCCGGCTGGCTCATATTCAGATACCTCCGTATCAGGAAAAAATGTCATTAAAAATTCTTCTATCAAAACGCCATCAAAACATATCAAAAGGCCAGAAAACACCCGATCACAAAAGCTCCGATGGTTCAACAAATTAGCTCGTTAAGAAGTTTTACGCAAACTTTTCTTTACTCAAATTCACCTACTCAACAGACAAGGGCCTCCTTCTCAGATTGAGAATATATCTCAGCCATCGATAAAATCTCAGCCTGCACCCGTTGTTTAAGCTCAGGTGGGCCAATAACTCTAGCCATCGCTCCATACTGAAGGATCTTCATGGTTATTTCTCTGTAATCACTGACCGGCAGTCTGAGAATCACTCCCCTTTCCACCTCCTCGATTCTCTGGTCTTTATGCCAATGTTGGTGGCGTACCAGCTCTGCTGCCGTAGAAGTAAAAAGAATTTCTGCATGGATAATGCCCTGCCCCTTAAAAATACCGAATGACAGTTCAAGAAGTCTGGGATCACACGGGAGATCAGGGGGAATATTTTTCTTTGTAATCTCCATTTTGTGAATTCTAGACATGTGAAAAAGGCGGGTGGCTTGTCGAAGTTGGCAATAAGCAAGCACGTACCAGCGCCCCTGATAATTAATAATCTGTTGCGGGGCGACCTCTCTTTCACTGTCTTCGCCTTTAAGCGATCGATACAGCAGATGCAGGAATTTCCCCTTCACAAGTCCTTCGGTTATACATTCAAAAACCTGGTGATCAATCGATTCCACCTCGATCCATTCACACGAGATTCGATCAATAAGTTTGCCATAATCAGTAGAGATCATAGAGGAAAGTCTGTTTTCAAGTTGCTTGACCTCTGAAAGCTCTCCAAGACCGGCTTCACCAGCAAGTTTATTCAACATTGTCAGCAGAAATATAACTCTGGGGCTATCTTCAAACGGTAGGGAAAAATCTTCCTCCTGGTAAAAGTATCCACTCTTTTGATGATTAAAAGCGAGTGGGGCGAGAAGTCTGTCCCGCAGATAGACGATATCCCTTTTCGAAGTTGCAACGGATACTTCAAACTGGGCTGCAAGGGTTCTTGAGTTAGGAAAGTGGCCTTGCAAAACTTCCTGATGAAAATAAAAAACTCTTTCAAGGAGACTCATGAATGGGGCTTCGCATGCCTCCTGTGCTTTACCGGGAGAATTTTCAATTGATCCCTGTATTTTGCTACAGTTCTTCTGGCAATTTTTATATCCTGTTCAGCGAGTTTTATAGAGATAGTATTATCGCTGAGCGGTTTGTTTCTGTCCTCCTCCTGGATCATTTTTTTTATTCGAACCTTGACTGATTCAGCGGCCAGGTCGTCTCCTCCTTCTCTTGGTATTGCCGTGGAAAAGAAGTATTTAAGTTCATAAATTCCCTGGGGTGTATGGACGTATTTATTTGACGTTACGCGGCTGATAGTGGATTCATGCATATCAATGTCATCAGCAACATCTTTTAGAATAAGTGGACGTAAGTAGCGAGGACCATATTCAAAAAATTCATATTGAAACTTGAGCAGGCTATCCATAACCTTGTAGATAGTCTGCTGTCTCTGATGGAGTGACTTGATAAACCAGTCAGCATTTTTCAGCTTTTCATTGATATAATGCCTGGATAACTTATCCATGTCCTTGCAGTCTCTCAGCAATTCCTGATAATGCGTGGACAACCTGAGTCGGGGAAGATCATCGTTATTAAGGCTGATTACATATTCACCATCAATTTTTTGTATATACACATCGGGGACAATATAATTGGTGCTCTCAGATGCATAGGGCAGCCCTGGATACGGTGTAAGCTCAGAGGTAATGAAGTCAACTGCTCTGACAATTTCAAGCTTTTTTCGTCCCGTAGCTTTTGAAAGAGCCTTGAAATTGCGAGTTACCAGAAGCGGCAGGTGGTGTTGTACAATTTCGGCAGCAAGAGAATTTCCTTTGCCCAGCCTCTCCAGTTGAAGAAAAAGCGATTCACCGATATCTCTGGCACCAATCCCTGGAGGATCAAGATCCTGGATCACTTCAAGGATATACCCGGCGTCATCCTGTTCACATTCAGTCGCCTCAACAATCGTCTCAATATCTACCTCAAGAAAACCATATCTATTGAGATTACCGATGATATAGAGTGCAATTTCCATTTCCTTTTCATCAAGATAGCAATGGGCCAGCTGCCACTGCAGATAAGCCATCAATCCAGGTTTTTCGGAAATGAATTCAAATTGAGAAGGTGCATCAGCCGGAGGGGCTTCATGAGCAAAGGAGAAGTTGCTGTCAAAATTATTGGCATAATCTTCCCAGTTTACCTCGCTCAAATTGTCCGAGACTTCTACCTTTTGAGTAATATCCTGCTCTCTATCCGAATCTGCCGCCTGTTCAGTGGTTGAAGAAAGGGAGAGAAGATTTTCAGCAGTCTCCAGAGGGGAAACGTCCTCCTCCAAAGCAGGGTTCTGTTCTATTTCAGCCTGGAGAGCATCAGAGAGTTGGAGCCTGTTGAGTTGCAGAAGCTTAATCGCCTGACGCAACTGTGGCGTCATTACCAGTTTTTGGGCTAGCTTAAGCTGTAGTCTGAGTTCCAGGGCCATAAAAAATTACATACTGAAGTTTTCGCCAAGATACATTTTTCGTGCCACGGCGCTTTCGATAATATCATCTGCCACACCGCTTGTAAGAATCTGTCCTTGGTTCATAATATAGGCAAAATCGCAAACCTGCAAAGTTTCTCTCACATTGTGATCGGATATGAGAATACCCAGCCCTTTATCCTTCAGATTGTAAATGAGTTTTTGCAATTCATTAACAGCAAGAGGGTCGATACCGGCAAAAGGCTCATCCAGAAGAATGAATTTGGGTCTGGTGGACAGTGCCCTCATAATTTCCACCCTTCTCCGCTCACCGCCGGAAAGTTCGTTCCCTTTGTTAGACCTGAGATATTCTATATTGAGATCTGACATAAGTTCGTCAATCCGACGGTTTATCTGACGCTTACTTAATCCGAGAGGTTCCAGGATAATTCTAACATTTTCCTCTACCGTCAGTTTTTTAAAGACTGAAGGCTCCTGTGCGAGGTAGGAAATACCTTTGAGTGCTCTTTTGTGTATGGGAAGGTTGGTTATTACCTCGCCATCGAAGAGAACACTTCCCTTGTTGGGACGGATAAACCCCGCGATTGAATAAAAACAAGTCGTTTTCCCGGCGCCGTTCGGTCCAAGCAGGCCAACCACTACACCGGAACTAATCTGCAGGCTGACGCCATCGACTACTGTGCGGGAACCATAACGTTTAACAATATTTCTGGTTTCGAGGAGCGACATAAGTTTATTTTGAACTTCAGGTAAAGATCCCCTACTTCTGAATTATGGTCATTTTGACCCTGGACGGCTTTTCCTTTTTCGTGTCTGCAGAGTCAGCAATTGTTGTTGATGTCCTTCCTCCAATTACCTCTGAGCGGCCATCATCAAGATAATAAATTATTTTGCTCCCGCTCACTACGTTCTGCCCCTGCCATGCTTTGGCGTTGTCTATCAGGATAACCTGCCTCTCCTTTGCAAGATAGATCATTTTCTTTCCGGTTCCCAGCCATTCTTGCCTGGTTACTTCCACGTTGCCAACGCAGATGAGTTTTTCAACCTGCTGGGTCGGCTCTTTAGCCTCATCCCCTTTCTTTTCACCCTTCTTTGTATAGTAGACAGTCATCTCATCGGCCCGGATACGAACATCTCCCTGTTTGGCGTCCACATTGCCTGTAAAAAGCACCGAACTGGTTTTTTCGGTGGATGTCATGTGATCAGCTTCGATATTGATAGGGGCCTCCGAACCAAAAACAGAGGTCTGCAGGAAAAATACACAGGCAACAGTGGATATACCGAGCAGGGGAAGATAACGAAATATATTTCTCATCAGGTTCTCCATTTGTCAAAGAGTTGAAACCAGCTATACAAAATACCGGAGCCCATGGTAGCTTAAAGGCCTGTAAAAGTAAAGAGGCGGGGTCAGATATGAATAAAGAATACTTTACTTAATCTATATGAATCAGTACAATATTTTCTTTCTCTTGTTCCTTGACTGTACTACATTTCTTCGAAATTTATTTTAAAATTAATTACGAGGTACCTTGAGAAATAAGTGCCTACGTTCAATGTTTGGATATATAAAAGCTTACTATAGACATATAGCTGATATTTCAATGATATTTTTTATAACTCAGAGGTTGAACCGACAAGCGGGCCTGCGAGACATCAAAAAGGCAATTATTCAAGATCCCTAACACCCCACAAGGAGGTATAAGTGCCTTGGTGGGTACTTTAAGTTCCTAATTTTAATGCACTCTCCAGATTTCTTGTTTTTTATGACAGTTTTTCAGGAGTAAGGCACTAATTTCAATCCACACTCCGATTGTGTCAAATGTGATGAAAAACGTAAAAGAAAGTATCCAGAAAGCAAAGGTACTCGTTGACTCACTGCCGTATATGCAAAAATTCAGGCATAAGACCATCGTAATCAAGTACGGCGGTCATGCCATGGTAGACGAACATCTGAAAAAACAATTTGCCCTCGATGTTATTTTGCTTAAACAGGTAGGAATTAATCCAATCATTGTCCATGGCGGAGGACCTCAGATTAACAGACTGCTAGATCGTCTAGACATCCAACCCAGCTATATTCAAGGAATGCGCGTTACCGATGAACAGACTATGGATGTTGTTGAAATGGTCCTGGTCGGAAAGGTGAATAAAGAGATCGTCGGTTTAATCAACCATTGCGGAGGTAAGGCTGTTGGTCTTTCCGGCCGCGACGGTGATCTGATTTGTGCTCAGAAGTTGAAGGTGAGCAGCAAAAACGAGGGAGAAGAGTTGGGAGACGCACCACCTGAACTTATCGATTTAGGCCAGGTCGGTGAAGTGACACATATCAACCCGGGTGTTTTGGAGAGCCTCAGTCAAAATGATTTTATCCCGGTAATCGCACCGGTAGGTGTCGGAGATGATGGGCAGGCTTTTAATATTAATGCTGACCTTGTTGCGGGAGCCGTCGCCGGCGAACTGTCCGCAGAAAAACTTATCTTACTCACCGATGTTCCCGGGGTAAAAGACAAAGGTGGTCAGCTTATCACAACTCTCTCACATCTGGACCTGGAAGGATTAATTAACGACGGTACAGTGGTGGGAGGAATGATCCCCAAAGTCCGCTGCTGTAAAGATGCCCTGCTGCAGGGGGTGGCTAAAACGTATATCGTCGATGGTCGCATAGAGCACTCAATTCTACTTGAAATGTTTACACCGGAAGGTGTTGGTACGGAGATATTCTAATGAATTCAGAAAATATGACGCTGAAAGAGAGAGCAGACAAATTTTTTATCGGGACATATGCCAGATATCCGGCCTCTATGGTGAAAGGTGAAGGATGCTGGCTTACTGACAGTGACGGCAAAAAGTACCTTGATTTTCTCTCGGGAATTGCTGTCTGCAGCCTTGGTCATTGCCATCCAGAAGTGACTAAAGCCATACAACTCCAGGCAGATAAACTTGTCCATGTCTCCAATCTTTACTATACCGAGCCCATGACCAGGCTTGCAGAAATTCTGGTGGCTAACTCTTTTGCCGAGAAAATTTTCATGGCTAACAGTGGTGCGGAAGCAAATGAGGCCGCGATCAAGCTTGCCCGTATTCATGCCGATGAGGGAAGATATGAAATTATCAGCCTCACAGGCTCTTTTCACGGGCGAACCCTGGCCACAGTGGCCGCCACAGGACAGCCCAAATTCCACAAGGGATTTGAACCAATTCCTCAAGGGTTTCTTCACGCACCTTTCGATGACCTGCAGGCCCTGGAGAAGATGATAACCGACAAAACCTGTGCCATAATGTGCGAACCCCTGCAGGGAGAAGGTGGTGTAAGGCCGCTGGATCACGAGTATCTGCAGAAGATTCGAGGCCTCTGTGATAAACACGGTCTTTTGCTGATCTTTGACGAAATTCAAACCGGTCTGGGACGAACAGGAACGCTTTTTGCCCACGAACAATCGGGAGTTATCCCTGACATCATGACCTTGGCCAAGGCTCTGGCCAATGGTTTGCCTATCGGGGCGATGTTGACCACCAGTGAGATCGCTGCATCCTTCGTTCCAGGCACGCACGCTTCTACTTTTGGAGGCAACCCTGTGACCTCTGCTGCAGCTGTTGCTACATTGAATGTAATGCTTGAAGAGAATTTTTTCGAGGGTGTCAGAGCGCAAAGCAAATACTTAAGAGAAGAACTTCAGAAACTGGCTGATCGCTACCCCGCACTGTTGTCGGGGGTCAGAGGACTTGGACTGATCCTGGGTGCTGTGCTCACTGAAGCGGGTATTGCCGTCGGCACAGATATAGTCAACAAAATGTTTGAAAAGGGATTTCTAATGAATTTTGCCGGCAACCTCGTCCTGCGATTTGTACCACCCCTCATTGTCACCAAAGAAGAAATCGATATACTCATTATGGCTTTGAGTGAAGTGTTGGCCGACTATTGAGTCCAATCTCGCAGATATATGCGCAGAAATGGGGCTGCAGGGCCTGAAAATGTTTTGCAAATCACCGCTTTTTTATGTAATGATAACCTCTTTCTCCGCGTCATCCTCGCTCATCTCCCGCCTGCGTGGGAATGACGAAAAAAGTAGCTGAGTTTTATACGTAGGCAGAAAATAAAATGCATACCCACAAAGCTGTTCTGGAGAGCTTCATTACTAAAAGATGAAATAATGTCTGTCTCTCTGGATGGATAACATAACAATTTATTTAGAGGTTTTACATGAGTGTAGAAAAAATAGTCCTTGCCTATTCAGGCGGATTAGATACATCAGTAATTTTGAAATGGCTGGCTGAGGAGTATAAATGCTCTGTAATAGCCTATTCCGCAGATATCGGGCAAAAAGAAGACTGGAATGCAATCCGGGAAAAAGGTATGGCGACAGGAGCTGACAAGGTTATTATTTCCAATCTGCAAAAGGAATTTGTCGAGGACTATATCTTCCCTGCATTTCGAGCCAATGCAATTTATGAGAGTTCGTATTTGCTCGGAACCTCATTGGCACGACCCCTCATTGCAAAGGAGCAGGTCCGCATTGCCAAAGAAGAAGGCGCTGACGCTGTAAGCCACGGTTCAACGGGAAAAGGCAACGACCAGGTTCGTTTTGAGCTGGCTTACATCGGTATAGATCCGACATTGACTATCATTGCCCCGTGGAGAACCTGGGACCTTAATTCAAGGCAGAAACTGGTTGAATTCGCAAAAACACATAAGATCCCCATTCCGGTAACCAAAGAGAAACCGTATAGTTCTGATGAAAACCTGCTGCATATCAGTTTTGAAGGTGGCATGCTTGAAAATCCGTGGACCGAACCGGACGAAGCAATGTACGAATTGACGGTTTCACCTGAAAATGCACCTGACAAACCCACCTACCTCGAAATTGAGTTTAGAAATGGCGATCCTGTTTCCCTTGATGGAGAAAAAATGGATCCGCTGCCACTTTTTCTAAAGCTGAATGAACTCGCAGGAGCTAATGGTATTGGACGTCTTGATCTGGTTGAGAATCGATTTGTTGGAATGAAATCGAGAGGGGTATACGAAACCCCAGGCGGAACACTGCTTCGAGAAGCCCATATGGCACTGGAAACAATCACTCTGGACCGCGAGGTACTGCGTATTCGAGATTCTCTGATTCAGCGTTACGCACAACTTATCTACAATGGTTTCTGGTTTTCTCCCGAGAGAGAACTTCTTCAAAAGACCATGGACGAATGCCAGAAAACTGTCAGCGGGGTTGTGCGAATGAAACTGTATAAGGGTAATTGCATTCCAGTCGGACGCAAATCGAACTATTCACTCTATCAGGAAAATTTTGCCACCTTTGAGGAAGATGATGTGTATAATCAATCTGATGCGACGGGATTTATTCGCCTCAATGGCTTACGCCTGAAGATCAACGCCCTGCAGAAAACTGGAATGGAGGGAAGGATCGCAAGCTACTATGACTGATAAGAATAAAAGTGAGTCAAAAAAACTCTGGGGTGGCCGTTTCACAGAAAAAACTGCTGATTCGGTGGAAGCCTTTACGGCATCTATCCACTACGATTCCAGACTCTATAAATATGATATTGCCGGCAGTAAGGCCCACGCGACCATGCTCGCAAGTCAAGGCATTCTCTCCTCTGGTGAATTGGAGGCAATAGTTGCGGGGCTGAATGAGATCGACCAGGAGATAGGAGCAGGAACGTTTGAATTCAAGCCAGAGCTGGAAGATATTCATATGAATATCGAAAAGGCGCTTGTTGATCGCATTGGTCCTGCAGGTGCCAAGCTGCACAGTGCACGAAGCAGAAATGACCAGATCGCACTCGATTTTAAGATGTACCTGCGAAATCAGTGCTCCCTGATCACCGAATTACTTGATGGAATAAATACCGCCTTTGTAGGGTTGGCCAGAAAGTACCTGGGCCATGTCATGCCTGGCTATACTCATCTCCAGAGAGCCCAGCCTGTGCAGATAGCCCACCATATGCTTGCTTATTACGAGATGTTCAAAAGAGACAAATCACGTATGATCGACTGTCGTAAACGGATGAATCTCTCTCCGCTCGGGGCTGCGGCGATGGCTGGAACCGGTCTTCCTATCGACAGGGAACAGGTCGCAAAGGCACTCGATTTTGACGGTGTGACTGCAAACTCCATGGATACCTCAGGAGATCGTGATTTTGCCATTGAATTTACCAGTAACTGCGCTTTGATCCAGCTCCACCTCTCCAGACTCTCCGAAGAGCTGGTGCTCTGGTCCAGCCAGGAGTTTTCCTTTGTCGATATATCAGATAAGTTCTGTACAGGATCATCCATAATGCCCCAAAAAAAGAACCCTGACATTCCTGAGCTGATCAGAGGAAAAAGTGGCAGGGTTGTGGGCAGCCTGATGAGTCTTCTCACCCTGATGAAAGGGCTGCCGCTCACTTACAACAGGGATATGCAGGAAGATAAGGAACCGGTGTTTGATGCAGTTGATACGGTGTCCTCTTCCCTGTCAATTATGACAGAGCTGCTGGGCAACCTCACCTTCAATACTAAAAATATGGCGGAGGCAACTCAATCAGGCTTTATGACCGCAACTGATCTGGCTGATTACCTTGTGTTAAAAAATGTCCCTTTCCGGGAAGCGCATGGCATCGTTGGCAGAGTGGTTGTCTATTGTCTCGAGAAGGGATGCGAGCTGGAATCCCTGACGGTAGAGGAGCTGACTCGATTTTCAGAAGTAATCGACAAAGATGTATTCGAGGTACTGAGCGTGGAAGGCTCAATAAACAGCAGGATATCATCGGGCGGCACTAGTTTTCAGAGGGTAAAGGAAGCAATTGATGAAGCAGAAACACAATTGAGGATTGTCTAATGAAAAATGTTAACGGGGTAAGGACAGCTGGACTATTCCTCCTGTCGATGTCTCTCTTCCTGGTGGGTGGATGTGGTTACAAAAATGAGCCAATACCTCCCGAAAATGTGGTTCCTCGATCCATCGAGGATTTACGCTATTCCATTAGCGATAAAGGTGCCAGGCTCAACTGGTCGTATCCCGTTGAAACGATAAAAAAAACAACGATTACAGAGATCGACTCTTTTGAGCTTTTTCTGGCAGAGATACCTCTTGACAAATATTGCGGCAACTGCCCGATTCCGTTTACCGGGCCAATTGACTTGCCGGGGGGTGAGTCTATTGATGGTGAACTGAGAAAAGTGGGCAGCTACGATTTTTCACAACTCCGATCAGCACATAAATACTTTTTTAAAATCCGTTCCCGAACCAGCTGGTGGGCATCCAGTGATGATTCAAATATCGTCACCTTTATCTGGCTCGAGCCCGCCGCAGCCCCCGAAAAAGTCGTGGCAATTCCAGGGGACAGAGAAATAGGGCTCAAGTGGGAAGCTGTAGTAAAACGCCTTGACGGACAACCTGTGAAAATGCCGCTTAGGTATCAGGTTTTTCGCAGTGTGGGTGGAAAAGATTTTGAAAAGGTAGGAGAACCTCTTAGCACTACGCAGTTTACTGATCGTCAGGTACGAAACGGGCAGAAGTATTTCTATACTGTTCAAAGCTTACTGGTCCATGAAGCTGAGTTTGTCAGTGGTGGCATCAGTGAAGAGATTACTGCAACTCCTTTGGATATGACCCCACCTCTGCCACCTCAAGGAGTGACTGCAGTCTGGACTGACAGCGGTGTGAAAATTTTCTGGGACCAAAGCAGCTCCGTCGATATTGGAGGGTACAGAGTATACCGTCGAGATGCAGAGCGGGACAGCTATGAACTTCTTGGCAATGTGGCGCCGGCATATACCATATTTGTTGACTCTAAGGCAAAAGAAGATAAGAGGTATTACTGGGCCGTGACCGCCATTGACCAGGCAAAACCCGCGAACGAAAGTAATAAATCGCGGGAGGCAACAATACGGTATTAGTGGGAATCTTCATATAGAGAAAAAGGAGTAGTGCTTATGACCATTTCCTTTCCCATCAACTTTGAAAAAATGAGTGGGTCCGGTAATGATTTCGTGGTTATCGATAATAGACATTCTGCCGTTGCTCTTGAAGACCAACCGGAATTTTCCCGAAAAATATGCAGACGTATGTTTTCTGTCGGTGGTAATGGGTTAATTTTTATAGAAAATTCCAGTGTGGCTGATTTCAGTTGGAGATTCTATAACGGTGACGGTTCTGTAGCTGATATGTGCGGTAACGGTGCCAGATGTGCCGCCAGATTTGCGTTCAGGAACGGTATTGCCGAATCAAAAATGGGATTTGAGACGACAGCTGGAACTATTCAAGCCGAGGTCCTGGCAGATAACCACACTGTGCGTGTACAGATGACCAGGCCGTTCGACTTTCGCCTGGGTCTATCAATGAGCCTGAATGGCAAGGAGCATGCAGTTGCATTTGTCAATACCGGTGTCCCCCATGCGGTTATTTTCGTTGAAGGAGAAGGCACCCCGGTCAAAAAACTTGGCCGTAAGGTACGATTTCATGAACTCTTTGAGCCCAAAGGCACTAATGCCAGCTTTGCAAGAGTGCTCACGGACGGAAGACTGGATGTCCGTACCTACGAACGTGGAATTGAAGATGAAACCATGGCCTGCGGAACCGGTGCCGTGGCGGCAGCCCTTTTTGCAACAATGCAAAAAGGAATGGAATCTCCAATAGAAGTGGTAACATCTGGAGGAGATGTGCTGACAGTACGATTTGATCTGCATGATGGCCCCGTTGCAGAAAATGTCTTTCTGGAGGGACCCGTTAGACTTATATACAAAGGACAATTGACTGCTGAAGCTCTGCTCTAAAATACGACGCAGGGTGGCGGTAAGGAGAAAATCAGGAGGAGTTATGAAAAAATTTCATGGAGCACTTGTCGCGATAGTAACCCCATTTATTGACGACCAATTAGACGAACAGGGACTCATTGATCTTATTGAGTTTCAAATAGAAAATGGGACCCATGGCATTGTGCCTGTAGGCACCACCGGAGAATCAACCACGGTTAGTTTTGATGAACATAAAAAAGTCGTAGATCTTACCGTCAAAACTGTAAACGGGCGTGTACCGGTTGTCGCTGGAGCAGGGGCAAATAATACCATGGAGGCCATAGAATTCACTGAAAGTGCCAAAGGAAGTGGCGCAGATGCTGTCCTCTCTGTCGTTCCCTATTACAATAAGCCAAATCAAGAAGGTCTTTATCTTCATTTTAAAGAGATTGCCGAGACAGTCGATATTCCGATGATTCTCTATAATGTTCCAGGCAGAACAGTGGTGAATATGCTTCCGGAAACCGTGGCTCGTCTTGCTGCCGTGGATAACATCATCGGCATTAAAGAAGCAACAGGCAGTATGGAGCAGATGACCGACGTCATCAGATTTTGCCCCGATGATTTCATTGTGCTTTCAGGGGACGATTTTACAGCGATGCCAGGTGTATTTATTGGATCTCATGGTGTTATATCCGTTATTTCAAATATCTACCCTCAGGGAATGGCGGCAATGATGGAAGCAGCTTTTGCTGGAGATCTCAAAAAAGCGAAGGAGCTTCACTACAAAATGTACCCCCTTATGAAATTGATGTTTGCTGCACCCAGTCCTGGACCTGCCAAAAAAGGCGTGGAACTCATGGGCAAAGTAAAGAGTGGTGTTGCAAGACTGCCTATTCCGCCCATTGATGATGATTGCCTGGCACAATTGAAAGATGAAATGAGGAAACTCGAGCTCATATAGTGCTCATCTCAAAAGGAGTACTTTCTTCGCCCGACCATACATAGAGTGGTGAAGAAACACAGGCGAAAGTAAGGTACTAATGAAGGTGTAGATATGATAGACGTGATAATTGCCGGTGCGGCAGGCAGAATGGGCCAGCGAGTGGCTCATATGGTAAATAACCATCCTCAACTCAACTATGCGGCAGCCTTTGAAGCTGCAGGTAATCCGGCCATAGGCCAAGACGCCGGCCTGCTGTCGACCGGCGAAAAAAACGGCGTACTTATCGGAGAGGGGCTTGAATCGGTAATCAATAATGGCGAAGTCATTATTGACTTTACTTTTCATAAGGCAACGATGGAATTTGCCAGACTTGCTGCCAAGCATAAAAAAGCCATGGTCATCGGCACAACAGGCTTATCTGCTGAAGATCTTAAGGAATTGGCAGAGCTTGCAAAAAAATTTCCCTGTGTTCAGGCACCCAACATGTCAGTATGTGTAAATGTCCTGTTCAAACTTGCCAAAAAGGCAGCGTCCATTCTGGGCGATGATTATGATATAGAGATCGTTGAGGCACACCATAATAAAAAAAAAGACGCTCCAAGCGGAACAGCCCTGAAGCTGGCAGAAATGGCTGCTGCCGGCGTTGGCAGAGACCTGAGCGAAGTCGCAGTATATGAACGCAATGGCATTATAGGGGAGAGAGCCCCCAAAGAAATAGGTATTCAGAGCATCAGGGCTGCCGACATTGTAGGGGAGCATACTATCCTCTTTGCCGGGCAGGGTGAGCGTATTGAACTTGCTCACCGGGCGCATAGTCGCGACCATTTCGCCAAAGGAGCTGCCACGGCTGCAGCCTGGATTATCGGTAGAGAATGTGGTGTGTATTCCATGTTTGATGTTCTTGGCCTGGAAGATTTATAGTAAAGATAATCGCCAAAATCATAACTCATCGAAAATATAAGACGGTCTTCCAGATCAACCAGGTAAGTACCTGAGCCCTGCGAGTGGAATGCTGTCAACTGCCCCTTAGGGGTACTGAAAAGAGTGACTGGTTTTCAGGAGTAAGGCACTAATGACTGCAGTAGAAACATTCATCGGCATGGGATCCAACCTGGGAGATGGCCCATCTATTTTGAATCAGGCCTGGGAGCGTCTCGGAGAGTTTAAAGGCATCAAGTTGCTTGCCATATCCGATCTTTACAAGACTGCTCCTGTTGATATGGCCAGTCAACACTGGTTTACAAACGGAGTGGGAAAAATCAAAACCGATCTTTCAGCACCCGCTCTTCTTGGGACACTCCTGCAGATTGAGGCATCCTTTGGCAGATCCAGGGATACAAAATCCTTTGGCTACCAGGACAGGGTTCTTGATCTGGATCTGCTCTATTACGGTGATGCAATTCTGGACACACCTGAACTCATTCTGCCTCATCCAAGAATCAGGGACCGTCTATTTGTTCTGGTCCCACTGATGGAACTGGCACCTGAACATAAAGACCCTCTTTCGGGTGAGACAGTTCGCAGTATGGAACGACAATTAAACAAACGCATTGAAGAAAATATCTTCAAAAATCAGGAAATTATTCCCGGACAACCGTGCGAGAGCTAGTTTCTGACACTATGTATGGGAGACCAGAATTGAGTTATTGGATCATAACTAAGCGACGAAAAAAGAGGGTTTTATGAGTCCGATTCGGCTGCTAATTTTAGCTGTTCTCTTCTATATCGCCTATCGCCTGCTGTTTGGTGGAAAACAGAGAAAAGTTCCTGCAGACAAACAAAAAGATGAGACATATAAGGAGATGCCGGTTAGTGATGTGTTGGTTGAGGATCCTGTCTGTAAAAAACTGGTTCCTCGACAGCAAGCCTTACAGCATCATCATGCAGATCAAATTATTTACTTCTGCAGCGAGGAATGCTGCCAGAAATTTATCAGTCAACAAGGAGAAAATTCATGAAGTTTTTTATTGATACAGCGAACATAGACGAGATCAAAAAAGGAGTCGATATGGGTCTCGTTGATGGTGTTACCACCAATCCATCACTTGTCGCTAAAGAAGATAAGCCATTTGAAGAAATCATTACCGAGATATGCAAAATTGTAGATGGACCGGTGAGTGCAGAAGTGGTGAGTCTCGATTCGGGTAGTATGATTGAAGAGGCGAAAAAACTGGCGGCAATCAATGAGAATATTGTTATTAAGATTCCCATGATCGTAGAGGGCATCAAGGCCGTCAAAATACTCACCGCAGAAGGAATTAAAACCAATGTGACCTTAATATTTTCTGCAGTCCAGGCACTGCTTGCGGCAAAAGTCGGTGCCACTTTCGTCAGTCCCTTTGTCGGTCGCCTTGATGATATCGGCGCTCCCAGTATGGACCTGATCAGCGATATAGTTGGCATCTACGACAATTATGGTTATCAGAGTGAAATCATTGTGGCCAGTGTCAGAAGTCCTCAGCATGTTATGGATGCTGCGCTTATCGGTGCCGATATTGCAACCATTCCTCTGAAAGTCATTACTCAACTGGCAAAGCATCCATTAACTGACATCGGGATGGAACAATTTCTCGCCGATTGGGAAAAGCGTACCAAATAAATGAGTAAGCGCCATATTAGCAGTATTCTCTTTCTGGCTTTGGCTCTGGCTGTTTTTCTCTCCAGCCAGACTGCTGCATGGGCAATGATCTACGTATGTAAAGATCCGCGGGGAGGGGTAAGTTTCACCAACGTCCCCTCTCTTCCAAGTTGTAAAGTTTTCTCAAAAAAGAGCAAGTCCGGCTGGTCAGGAAGTGACAGGCGAAAAAAACATGATTCAGGCAAATACGACGTTGATATAACACGCGTTTCAAGACGATACAATATCGATCCTCACCTTATTAAAGCTATCATTCAAGCGGAATCTGATTTTAATCACAGGGCTGTTTCGAAGCAGGGAGCGCAGGGATTAATGCAGCTCATGCCTGCAACAGCTAGAGAATTGCGGGTTCTCAATCCTTTTAATCCACAGGAAAATATTGATGGAGGGACACGCTATTTCAGGCGTCTTCTGAATACCTTTGGCGGCAATGTAAAACTCTCTCTCGCGGCATATAATGCAGGCCCGGGGCAGGTTTTGCAGGCAAAAGGAGTTCCCCCCTTCCCGGAAACCATCCGCTATGTGAATAAAGTTCTCAGACAATACAGAGTATACAAAACCGGAAGATGACGAGTTTAGTTATTCAACTTGTCATCTTTCCAAATTCCTTCGAGTTTCTCACCGTTAGTCAGCGTAAGTGTCCCCGGGCCATCTCTTTTGTCACCTCTCCATTGACCTACGTATGTCTCGCCGGTAATGAATGTTAGAGTTCCTGAGCCATCCTTCTGCCCATCTTTATATTGACCAACATATATGTCGCCATTAACATATGTATAGGTGCCCTGGCCATTTTTTTGGTCATCTTTATATTGCCCTACATACTTGTCGCCATTGGCAGATACATACGTCCCCAGGCCATCCCGCAGATCACTTTTAAACTGACCAACATATTCATCCCCGCTGATCAGCGTCAAGGTTCCTTCGCCATCGACCTTGTCATCTTTCCATTGCCCAACATACCTCTCACCATTGGCTCGAGTATACGATCCCTCTCCATTTTTTTTGTCATCTCTGTATTCTCCTGTATACTCATCGCCATTAGCGTATACCGTTGATCCCTGGCCATTCATTTTGCCATCTTTGTACTGACCAACATCTTTACCACCATCGGCGTGTGTATACGTTCCCTCTCCACGCGGCTTGTTCTCTTTCCACTGGCCAACATATTTATCGCCATTGGCGTATGTGTAGGTCCCCTGGCCATTCGGCTTGCCATCTTCCCACCAACCTGCGTATTTGTCGCCATTAGCGTGCGTTGCAGTTCCCTGTCCATTCTTCTTATTGTCTACATACTGACCAACGTATATATCACCGTTAGGGTAGGTATAGGTTCCCTGACCATGTAAATTGCCATCTTTATACTGACCGACATACTTCTCACCATTGGGGTGTGTCTCAGTTCCTCCCCCATTTATACAGTCTCCTGCAATACAACTGGCACGACATTCAAATGGAATAACCAAAAGGAACATAAAGAAAACCAATAATTGCTTCATAATGGAACCCCTTATCGGTACGTTTAAAAACCAGTATTTCCGTTCAATATCAAGGTATAAGGAAAACCTTACCAGAGACAAACCAGAAAGACAAGAAAAGTCAAAAGGCCATGAACGGATCCCCCTTTGACTTACAGCCCTTCCAACACCAGCCAATAAGCCAAATACCTGTCAATAGTGGCCTCATCCAGCACCGAAATATTACCGATCGAGTTTGAGCAAAAAACTGGACTTTGATTCTGAAATAATCTACAATGCACCACATTGTGGTACATTGTAGATTGCTGCGTAGTGTCAAACTAAAAACTTGCCCATGAGTAACTTTGCTATGATGGATTTATGTAACACCTGTGTTTTAAAAATTGTCTGCGACCTTTGCGGAAAACAACTTTGTCATCCTGGCCCAAACGGTGATAAGTGTTTAAAGAATCCACACCAAATTGAGGAACATTGTCATATATATGGTGAAATTTTATGCGTCAAATGCTATGAAAAGCAGGTCCTTTTAAGAGAATCTTTGTAGCAAAAAGAAACACACTTGGGCGATGTAGTTGGCCGGAGATGGCTTTTTCCATACCTCCCCAAAACCTGACGACCATAGGCGACACGTATGAAATATCGGCTATCATTCTGCGAAATTGAACAGCTTTCGGTTAATATTTTTGAAACAACTCCCAAAGAAGGCATTGTGTTAGATAGAAAATGCGTAGATGAGGTTTGGAACCACTGGGATACAATACGAGACAAACCGTTTGGACTTCTCGTAAATTACAAAAACTCATATACACATTCTGTCGAAGGATCCCGCTATGTTGGAAAACATCCCCTTCAGCGAAAAACAGCAATATTGTGTACTAAGCCCGAACTGAAAAAAGAAATCCAAAAGGTTATTAAAATAAAAAAGATGGATGGAAATTACATCTACCATCAAGTTTTCTCCGACAGAGACGAAGCAATCAAATGGTTGTCCGATATTTAAAAAATTGTCTTAAATAAATCACCACCGGGGTTAGAATAAGGGTTCTTATTACTAAAAACCAGCAGAAGGAAAGGACTGTCAGTTGATGGAAAAAAATATACTTCTTTTGTGAGTATAATGTTGATCCTGCCTGTATGTGTCCTGTCAGAGACGAAATACACAGGAATTATTCTGCATAAAAATAAGCTTGAGTGACTACTAACTTTACCGGTTTTGATTCGTGCCTGTCAATTATTGGACTGTTCATGTTTTGAATACAACGACCGCCCCTTCACGCAAATGAATCAGATTTTTCTACATAAAACACTCTTTTAGACACTTGCTATTTAGATTTGAATGGGATATAAACCACTTTATCAGGACATTCAAAGTGTGCCAAAAAATGTGTACCTAATGTTTTACACTTTTGATACTTTTTTTAGTACCTTACTCCAGAAAACCAGTCACTCTTTTCAGTACCCCCTTGAGGGGTGTGAAAAACAAGAAAATGAGTAATGTGTTTTAAAATTATGTGGTTACATATACCACCAAGGTACTTATACCCATCAAGCTGGTACTGAAAAGAGTGCAGGAATTTTTACCGTTAACCGGTGTTAGTCAGTATAGTGAGTGTTTTGTATAGTCTTATGTAACATGTAGTATTGCCGGAGTGGTGAAACTGGTAGACGCACTGGACTCAAAAT
>CAXMTO010000102.1:0-4335 GCA_964196355.1 uncultured Myxococcota bacterium | reverse complement strand
ACCCAGAGAAAAATCCAGTTGTGCCGAGGCAAATCCACAACCTCGGGCGTCCCGTCCAGGATGAAATTGGTTATTGCTAGCCAGTGGGTGAATGCTTGTAAAACTGATGGGTTCCAGAAAATTAATAATCTGGAACCATCTTTGATCGCAAGGTACTTTTTTTCTGTTAGGGTATTCCGGATAATTTTGCTTTTCTAAAGGTTATAAATACCTTTTAATGCTGTTAGGTTCTTAGGAGAACGTATTAGTAACTTACTCCAAAAAACACTGCAACAAAAACTAAGAAACTGAGGAATGTATTTTGAAATTATGTGGGTACATTTACCAGCAAGGTACTTATACCCGTTTGTGGGGTGTTAGTTGAAGTCCTCGTACGAAGTAGTGATGCGCTTTTTGGGTACCTCTTTTAAACCAAATATGATCAGTGGAGAACCGCATCAGAGATTTGCGATTCACTGATAGATGAGGTCGACCATTTCAGGAAAGATCAAAAGCCAGAGGACGATGTCTCTGTTGTAGTAATTAAAGTCCCATAACAATCAAAGGAGATTCGCTTAATCCTTTTTAAGACGAGCCTTTAACCAGTTTTCCTCATATGCATCAAACCAGTACCAACGCTCTTTCGTCCATATGTATGAGGCTTCTATCTCTTTGCCGATGATCTTCCCCTGCCACTCCATCTGGCCATGCCTGGGACTCCGTGTTGCCGCAGTGAAGGTTATATCGCTACCGTCTCGAGTGGCAGTATATGGTGCTGTTTCAAAACCATATTTGGAACAGCTTGTTGAGAGAAATTGCCCGTTTTGAAAGACGACTTCGTCCTCTCCGTTTGCATCCTCTCCCTTGGAGCCGACGTGACCGATAAACACCATGCCATCCAAAATTCCGGTTGCACTGTTTTGCGAATCAGCCCATGCGGTTTTTGCGGATATTTCGATGGTCATTAAGCTGACTATGGCGGCTATAAATAGAATATATCGCATTTAACTGCCTCATAAAATTAAAGAAAGATTCATGTCTTGGAGTTTTCTCATGAGAACTATTCCTGCTGGCTTCTCATCTTTGAATTACTTCCAGGCATCTACGCATCACAGAAGGTGTACGGTGAATGCTGGAATATATCGCGGATACGATAATCACAACCCAGAGAAAAATCCAGTCGTGCCGAGGCAAATCCACAACCTCGGGCGTCCCGTCCAGGATGAAATTGGTTATTGCTAGCCAGTGGGTGAATGCTTGTAAAACTGATGGGTTCCAGAAAATTAATAATCTGGAACCATCTTGGATATAAGAATGCTTTTGTCTTGTCAGGGTATTCTTTTGTTCCAAAGGTCAAAAACACCTTTCTATGTTGCTAGGTTTTTGAAATAATTTTTTAATTAAATAAAAAGGGATAAGGTCAAACGCAGTTAACTACGTATTCACGCCTCCCCCTGCCGAATACATACGGCAGGGGGCTCAGTAAAAGAGGTGGTTACCCGGACATAAAGAGCCATAAACAAAGAGACGTTGTATCATTTACACTCCAGCTAAAGAGTTAGCAATTTTTATAAGTTATTTTGCTCTGTTGCTAAGGTAATTCAGATGTTAGCAGGATGATATTTGAAATTCACAATCTCAGATTTGCTATAACGATTACGCAACATCCCGAAACTGTTCAAGCGAATTACAGTATGTTCCACATCATTGTGTTGTCAGCTGTTTGAGATAATCAGGCAGACAGCGACTGAATTAAGCCCACCTCCTGAAACCCTGAGAAGATTGGCCTCAGGAGGTTTTACGGTGTTTTAGTTTCTAGGGTGTGCCTGGATATTTTCCGATGCGTATTCGGATACCTTTTCATCCCAGGCGGAATGGTCCAGGTCCAGATCAGAATATTTCTGTAGATCAAGTACCGGATTTTCGATACCTTCCTTTAATTGTTGCCGGTAATCTGCCAGAAGTCTGTTCAACGTAGGGAAAAGTAACATCAAGGCCAGCAGGTTAACCGAAAAATAATGGCGTGAGATAGAAACCCGTTCTGGTCCTATTGCCGAAAGCCGAATAAAACGTTGGCACCAGATGGTAAAAATCCTCAGAGACTGCTGCGCCTCTCGGCGACGGCAAACTTTATTCATAAAAAATCCGTACTTGTCTTGATCTCAGCTGACAAAACTGTATCCCTGTAAGTCTATTCATCAGTTGTTGGGGGGGAGGGGTCTAAATTTTTTAGGATTTAAAACCTACTGCTCTTTTGTCAAATCATCGAAAAACTGACCCTCATTTTACCGAACAAATGGAAACCATTCCGAATCTTCAAACCATTTTTTATAGATCCGGTCAAATCTGCCGTCACTTTTGATGTTCTGCAGGAACTCATTAAGGAACGCCATAAAATGAGGGTCATTTTTTCTAATGGCCCAGGCAATTGGCTCTTGAGTGAAAGGTTCGTCCAAGAAGACCAGCTTCTCTTTTCCATACATTGCCATAAAAACGGCATTGTAAGGGAGATCGTAGACAAAGGCATCCACTTCATCTTCAAGTGCAGCCCTGGCACCCTCTTCCTCTGTATCAAATGATTTGTACGTACATTCAGGTATGAGCTTTTTTATACTCTCTTCGCCAGTAGTACCGGGCTTGGATGCCACTGTGAAGGTTGCTACATTCAGGTCTTTGTATGAGAGAACCTTACCTTTATGTTTTATATTGAGTAGAACGGTCTGCCCAATCGTCATGAAAGCATCCGCAAAATCGACGTGTTTCTTGCGCTCATCGGTGACTGACATGCCACCGAAAATAATATCATATCGTCCTAGTTTCAACGCAGGTATGATGCTTGGCCAGAAGGTATCCACGAACATCGGCTTAACCCCCAGTTCTTTTGCCATTTCTATACCAATGTCAATGTCGAAACCGATGAGATTGACGTTGCGTGTACTGCCCCGTCGAACTCCGCCATGGCTGATTTTTTTCTGCCGGATACCACCCCGCTTGTCAATCATTTCAAAGGGCATAAAACCTGATTCCAGTCCTATCGCCAACTTCCCCCGCTTAATAATACCTTCCAGTGTTGAATCTTCGGACAGTTGCATGTCCGCACACCACACTTTCGGCACAACTAAAAACAGGGCCAGTGTCGATATAATCAAAGCTGATAGTATTTTTTTTCTCATCAGACAACCTCTCTATATGAGTTAGGTTAACACTTTATTTTTCAATCATTGGCTCGTTTCTTCATCAATAACTGCCTCAGCTAGAGGTTGATCTTCATCAATCGGGGCAATGGTGATGTTGAACCAGCCAAAAAGTATCGTGACCAACGGTGAAAGCCAGCAGAAGAAATTGAACGGCAGATAGGCAATGGTCCCAACCCCCAGTGTCGCGGCCATATAGGCACCACCCGTATTCCAGGGGACAAGGTTTGCGGTGACGGTTGCACTGTCTTCCAGAGCACGGGAGAGATTTTTGGGATGGAGGCCTTGATCCCTGTATGCCTGCGAGTACATTTTTCCGGTCATGACGATGGACATATACTGGTCACACAGAATCAAATTGGAGCAAATGGCCGTAAGCACTGTTGTGGTAATCAAGGAACGCGATGAATCTGCCCACTTAATTATTTTTTTCACCACAACCCGAAGCTGATTGGTTTTCTCCATTATTCCACCGAACATCATAGCACAAATAACGATGGATATAGTATAGAGCATAGATTCGAAACCGCCTTTGGAAAGCAGATTATCAATTGCCTCTAGTCCGGTATTACTGGCGTATCCACCCCATGATACTGAGAGAATATCACCAAAAGAGTTCCCCTGAAATATAGCACCCAAAATTGCGGCAGAAATGATACCGGCAGCAATACCTGGAAGCGCGGCAATTCGTTTGTATGCAAGGAGCATGACAATAGCAGGAGGTAGCAACATCAGTGGATTGATAACAAACTGGTTGCTAAGACCACTGGTAATCTGGTTGACTGATTCCAGGTTGGCCTCTCCACCACTATAATAATAATTCAGAATACTTTCGATAACCAGAGTTAAGGCCATGGATACACCTGTAGTATACGACATGTGCTTTATGTGTGTATACAAATCTGTGCCGACCATCGCTGGTGCCAGATTGGTAGTGTCAGAGAGAGGTGACATCTTGTCACCGAAATATGCTCCGGAAAGCACAGCACCTGCAACCATCGGCAGGGGAAACCCAAGCCCTTGACCAATACCAATCAGGGCGATTCCGATAGTTCCGGCAGTTCCCCATGAGGTTCCTGTGGCAAGTGAGGTAATGGCACAGATGATGACAGTGGCAGGCAGAAATATTTTCGGGCTCAAAATATTAAGCCCGTAATAAAGA
>CAXMTO010000101.1:0-22695 GCA_964196355.1 uncultured Myxococcota bacterium | reverse complement strand
TTTTTAATCGCTGCTTTTTCATCAACACCAGCTAAAGTATTCACTTCCGATGGCAAGGAGTTACCATTGCCATGGCAATCGTAGGTCCCAGAGGTACTAATATGAGTAATTTAGGATTTATTCGGGTAAAGGGGATAGCACTGGCTGTAACTGAGTTGGATAGGGCCAACCGTTTTTATGGGGAAACCCTGGCGCTTCCACCGGACACCATTCGTAATATGGAATCCGCATATCTGATTGGTGACGCGATTGTGATGCTGAAAACGCAAGAGGAATGTCATGCAAAGCCCACGGAAGAATTAAACCCTCGCATCACCGTGGAAACCCAGGATGCCTTCGCCACCGAAAAGGCCTTGAAGGAGCGGGGGATCACTGTCTCAGACCCCGTCACTCTCTACGATGGCACTCCGATTGGCGCTTTCCTCGACAGCGAGGGAAACAAGATATGGTTTTGTTCCGGATCAGGCAAGAGCAGCATAGATTAATTCTTGTTGTGCCTCGATTTTCGATTTAGCTTACTATTAAGGTGGTCAGCTTTGAACTATTATCTATAGATTCGCTCAGCCAACCTTAGAAAAGGTTCATTACACAAACGAGAACCTTGTTCCTGTTCAGGTTTAATTTGATCATGCCCAGAAAAAATGCCAGAAAAGGAGCATTCTAGAGCTTTATAATTTGCAATATTATTTTCAAAAAATCGGCAGAAAATGAAGCACCCTAAATTATTGATGCTTCCACGGTCAATAAAAGAGATTCTGGAAAAGCTTGATGTTATAAAAGCCAAAAAGACCTTTTTATGTTGATAGTTTTTTGGGACAAACACATAATTATATTTACAGGAAGAGGGTTAATATCTGGAGCGGTCCTTGTTGGGGTAATGCCAAACGAGTGTTATTTAGTTCCTGAATTACCTTTTATTGAGAACTTCTTTTTGAGTGGTAAACTCTTGCTCGTTAATCTCACCAGCTGCAAATCGATTTCTCAGTAACTCAAGTGCACTATCACCCTGACCTGCTGTTTTAGTAAAAAAAAGAGACCTAATGACGTTGTATCCAAGATAAGCAATAAGACCCCAGAATAATAACGGGAAAACCCATCCTAAAAACCATGGACCATGACCAAAAGATGGACCGTAACCACAAAAACTACTACCCCATTCACTAAAGTTTAATCCTCGCATGTTGTTTCTCATTCCCTTGTGTTTGATAAAGATAACTTAAGATATGCCTAATCAAGTTCTTGCAAAATATACACCACAAGGTCGTGATTGCGATCGTTAAGGCACAGGTCCCCAATTTTCTGATCTTATTTAAAGAGGACTCGGTATTTTTCTTAAAATCATTATATAATCAGTTGAGTATTTATCACCCCAGCTATAACATTATTGAGAAAAAAGTATACACATGAATAGATTTCTGGGGTTGACCTTATCCCTGAAAGGTACATTCAGAAGATACAAACAGAAAATTAATAATCTGGAACCATCTTCTCTTTGAAGGTAATCTTTTCCTGTCAGGCTATTCTGGATAACTTTTGCCCTACATAGGTCGAAAGCATATTTTTATATTGTTAGGTTTTTGGGGCAATTTCCTTATTACATTTACAGGAACAATGTAAACCGCCATGATATTCCGGTTGGCTAATCTTTGTCATTGTAACCTAAAGATACTGACAAGCAGAAACGACCAATCATCAATGCTATTAATCACATCACGTAGGTTCCATTTATTCCTTCGTCTTTCTCGTTGTCTTAAATTTCTATACGCATGACTATATTTTAGCACCGATGATTTCGGGCCAAGAGAATTTTGCGAAAATATAAAAAAACTATTGACCAGTGGTCGGTCCTCTGTTAATGATAGGTATGTTTCGGTTGACCGACGGTCGGTCAACCGAAATGGTTGCATCATCTATTTAGCTTGGAGGGGAAAACAATGACGTTACGGCTTGAGGATGATTCAAATATTTATAACCAGATCAAGGAAGCTGCCTGCGTTTTGTTTCGGTCGCAAGGTTTTGAAAATACGTCGGTTAGTGACTTGATTGAAAAATTACAGATTGAGGAGCGGTTTTTCTTTATATATTTCCAGTCAATGGATGAGCTTTTGGAGGTTGTATGGTCAGAATCGTAAAAAAACCGGAAGAAAGAAAAAGTGAAATTGTCGCTACGGCCTGCCAGCTTTTTCTGTCTAAAGGGTATGACAGGACAACGATGCAAGACGTCATGCGTCATCTAGGGATCGCCAAGGGGACAATCTACCATTACTTCAGCTCCAAGGAAGCACTGCTTGAAGCCGTTATTGATAGTGTAGCTGAAGGTGAAATGCTGCGACTAAAAAAATTGCTGGAAAATATTAAAGGAAATGCTCTCGAACGCTTGGAACAATTGATCATGAATGGCTCGAACCATGATGCTGATGATGATCACGATGACCTGTTAGATCATCTGCACAAGAATTCCAATGCTGGTATGCATATCAGGCTTCTGGCTAAGGTGGTAACAATGCAGGCACCACTCTATGCTGAGCAGTTTCGTTTAGGGTGCAAGGAGGGCATTTTCACAACCGATCATCCGCTTGAATGTGCGGAGTTTTTGCTTTCCGGCATCCAGTTTTTGACAGATATGGGAATATACCCTTGGACTCTGGACCAGCTTGAGAGAAGGTGGAAAGCATTTCCAAAACTAATTGAAAACCAGCTAAGCGCTCCTGATGGCTCATTTTCGTTTTTACTAAAGATCAACTCCGAAAATCAATAAATCTAACTAACCCCTAAAGGGAGTAATCCAGTGAAAGAAAAACTTATCAACGTTATTACAATAGTATTAATGACTGCACCAGGTTTGGCGTCAGCTGAGTTAACCGATTCATTAAGCGGGACGATATCGACTGGCGCAATTGTAATTGATGCTGGCAATAATCTAAACCCTGCTGAATCAAATGAACGGTTGTATAACCTCGATTCAGGTCCTGATAGAAAAACAACTTTACTGCCAGGAATTCTTCCCGAAGTGACATGGGATGTCGGCGAACCAGAAGGGATGAAGTTTTACCTTACAACTGACCCACCAATAGATGAGGTGGGAGGTTTTTCTTTAAACTTAGGTGCATCATATGGAATCGGTCGAGCAGGAATCTTAGATACTGCAGTTTTTTTCACACCTTTTGAAGAAGCTTGGAAAAATCCTTATATCACAGGAGTTGACCGGGAAGAAACTGATACCACTAAATATGGTTTCAGAATAGGGCTGAACCGAATCATGGGTACTGGGTTTCGAGCACAACTTGTGTATCTCAACGATGATGTAGACGATGACGTCATCGGCGCGTTAATTCCAGAGTTGGCAAGAGACGGAGCTGTATATTCTCTGAACTTGAACTATTCCTATTATGTCAGTAAAAACCTGGAGCTACGGCCACGTGTGAGTATCCGCAATGGCGATTACGACGGTGAGGCTAATTCATTTATGAAATACAAAATCGATTTTGAGGCTCGATATATGACTGGTCAATGGATGATCGTTCCACGTGTATACTTCAGCCATAGTGACTTTGAAGAGACAAACCCGATTTTCGGTAAAACCAGAGATAATGATAGCTACGGAATCAGCCTGATGACCACTTACATGGCACCTTTTCATTGGGAGAAGTGGTCGCTTACCTGTCTAGTGTCTATGAGTAAGGGTGATTCAAATATTGACTTTTATGATACTGAAGCTATGACCTTAGGGGGGTTGTTGAACTATCATTTCTAAATGATTTCAGATGTATGATAATAGAAGCAAAGGAAATGAAAAGGCGAATGATAGACAATTTTGTTGCTTGCTGCTCAGCCTATGACGAAGGGGTGGGTGCTCAGGAAACGTAAAGAGGCCCCCACAGAAGAAATTATCTCTGATCTGAACCGCACGTACAAAAAAAATGACTTTTCTAATAAAAAAACATGACCGACGGTCGGTCAATATGTCGTTTGTCATTATAAGCAAGGCGCACGGAAGCAATATGAAACGAACTGTGAAGGAAGCAAGTGAACGGCGAGGAGAGATTATCAACGCTGCCAGGAAACTCTTTCAAACAAAAGAGTTCGAAAAGGTCACTATGCAGGAGTTGCTGGACAGGCTCAACATCGTAAAAGGGTCGATTTACCATTATTTTCCTCAAAAGAGGCATTGCTGGAAGCGGTTGTGGAAGATCTTGTGGATGAAGGCTTTTCCCGCCCTGGTAGAAACCCTGTTACACGCACCGAAAGGTTCATTCAGCTTTCTTGCTGAATGAAAATCATATCATCAATACCATTTGGAGGAATATCATGATTACTAATTACACGTATAAACCACTCTTCTATTTTCTTATCACGTTTTTTGTCACATTTTCCCTCTGGTTTTCAGGAGCATACTTCAGTTTTCAAGGTGAGAACAACGGATTATATATGCTCTTGATGCTGCCCGGGTTGATGGCTCCGTTTTTGATCTCGCTGGTGATGATCCTGATATCGAAGAATGCGGATGTCAAAAAAGATTTTTTAAACCGGCTGATCAATCCCAGACTCATCCAGCTAAAGATGCTGCCGATATTTGTGTTCCTGATGCCCCTCTCTGTTTTGTTTTCTATCGTTCTGTCGCTTCCATTTGGCGGCTCGCTGTTGCAGTTTGAATTCGCAGAAGGGTTCACCTTTTCATCAGGATTCGTCCCTGTGCTGCTGATCCTGTTGCTTGCCGCGAGTTTTGAAGAACTTGGATGGAGGGGATATGCCTTTGACAGTTTGCAGAGCCGGTACACCTACTTTACGGCATCGCTACTCTTCAGTATCCTCTGGTCGCTCTGGCATTTTCCGCTCCTCTTTGTTAAAAATTCCTATCAGTATGAGATTTTTCACGAAAACATCTGGTTTGCGGTGAACTTTTTTGTCAGCATTGTCCCAATGGGCATGATTATCAGTTGGATTTGCCTCAAAAATAGAAAAAGCGTATTGGCGGCGATTCTCTTTCACTTTATCATCAATATCTCGCAGGAAATCCTGAACATCACCCAGATGACAAAGTGTATTGAAACGGTGGTGCTGGTTGGTGTTGCCGCTGCTATTGTTGTTCTCGATAAAAAGATGTTTTTTTCAACAGAACACCTTGGCGTAAGGGGGGAAACTCCTGTTGACTTGAGGAACGCCAGTATCCCTGCAGGACTATCTGCCAGCTAGGTTACTGGCGTTCCGATGCTGAATTCAACAAAACTAAGAAGAGACAACTCATGAATCAATCACAAAAACCCTTTTCTCTGTTTTTCATTATCTGGACAGGCCAGCTCCTGTCTAGAATTGGTAGCGGAATCAGTGCATTTGCACTCGGAATCTATCTGTTTCAGCGGACCGGAAGCACCACAACCTATTCTTTCTTATTGCTCTGCGCCTTCCTCCCCTCGGTGCTGTTCGCACCTTTGGGAGGTGTTATTGCAGATAGAAAAGACCGAAAACTGATGATGGTCGTGGGAGACCTTGGTTCTTCGTTTGGGATTCTTTTTATTATTGTCATGTTCCTGCTTTACCCAGACAAACAGTGGCCCATTTATCTCGGTGTCGCCATGAGTTCATTGTGTGTCGCTCTTCATTCACCGGCCTTCAAAGCCTCTGTCACGGATCTGCTTGATGAGAAGGCGTATTCGAAAGCAAGCGGGCTGCCGGCCTGTTCTACCTTCTCATCGGAACAAGCATAAATACTGTGCTGTTTACAGCTACAGCTTTTTGTTTTTTCTTGACACTACCCTTTGTGAATACCAGCCTGGAGGTCTTATTTCGGCAAAATATCACCAATGAGATGCAGGGGCGGATCTGGTCTCTAATATCATTGATCTCCCAGATAGGGATGCTTGTGGCATTGAGTAGTGCCGGAGTGTTGGCTGACTACCTGTTCAACCCACTCCTGATTGACACTGGTTAGCGATATTTTTGGATCAGGTGACCAATTTGTATGGAAACGTTATAAACGTTGCTCTAATGCAAGCACAGAGGCCTAGAATGGAAGGGATATAGAGCATTACAAACGGAGTTATGGGGGGGGAGAAGATATTTAAAAATGGGATGAAAGCCGAAATGCAATAAATGAAGTGTTTTCTTATATGGCTGTTGATTCAACCATTTATTTACACCGTTACTTTTTTTAATTACAGTATTTTATACAGTACAAAAGCAATGCTGTGGTAATTACATCGAATGATTACGGCCGGTTGCTTTCCTAATGTGGTGGACATCTCGCCCCCCCAGTATATTCAAACACTTGGGGATTTCGTTAAGTGCTTTTAGTCAGGACGTTTGATTATCGAGTCGACGCCCTAGATGAAATGTATTTCTCAAGAACCTCAGTGCCGTCATCGAATGCAGTAAATTTCATGCCGATCTTATAGCTATAAAGCCCTTCACGAAGAACATAGACAGTCTGACATTGAACCCTAATGTCAGACGATTGATCGTGTGGGCCAGGAACGGAAAAACACACCTGCAAAGTTGCTGGAGTGTGTGTACCATCTTGATTGATATCGGGCAGCAGAGAAACCAGACGTTGTCCACTTCCTTCCACTCGCAGTCCGGATAGGGAGACATTGGTAATCAGAACGTAGGCTCTGTCTCCCTTTTCAGAAATTGCCTCTCCAGGAAGTTGCGTATCGTATCTAGGCTTTTTCCGTAAATCGACAAAAGTGGTGGAGTTGATACGCCGGCTGTCTGCCGTATCCATAGATTCCATCAAATACTGATTGTCCAATTTGGAAGAATCACGTTTGAAAGGCATATGTAGTGTCCTTTATCTTTGCTCTATAATGGAGTATTTTGAGCAGGTACATCTAAAAAACTGACTCGGAAACAGGTAATTTGTAATTGCTTTTGGAGTGAAACTAATGGAATAATAAAAATCGGAATGGAGAAATGTTATCAAGTCCAATCTCCAACCTGATGATACTTCCGGTAGTAATTTTTTCAGAAGCAAGTGTTGCTAATACCAATCAAACCAAAATAATCACGATATTATGCAAATTCAGTAATAACTGTTACAGAATAGCAAATTACCTGTCAAGCTTTTATAGTTAATGGTCCTCCAAAGGAAGACGTGCAGGGGAGTCATGAAGCACCAGGAAACAAAGTAATCCGATAAAAATCGATACCTGCAATATAAGTAGGAATAAGAGTGAATCGATTTGATAAATTGTGTTGTACTTTAAAAAGGAAAGTCTGGCATTTTCAGCACTGTTTCTTTGGAATTTATATTTATTTGTTTTGGTCGGTGCATAGAGAATAAAGTGATCAGTTTCATTCTTGTAGGGCAGAGATACACCGTGTTTTTCGAAAATCACCTGGCCCGCAACATTTCTGATCTCATCGCTTTCTCCTGTAATGAGCAATTCAGCTACTTGGGGGTCGATTCTCGTTTCTTTGTAAGGATCGAATGATTTGAAAAAAGAATAGCTGCTGAGAACGGTATAGGCTAAAATCGCAGTATTAAATGTGAAAATAGCTATAAAAACAGATGAATATATCTTTCTGTTATTCGAGGCCAGGATCCAAAAACATACCGGCAAAAAAATTGACAACAGGATAAAAACCGGAAATTTTACAATTGGTTGAAGGATAAATTCTCTAGCATACAAAAACCCGAATACTATAGAGAGCCATAGTAAAATTGTGGTGATTGGAAGGTATTTCATTTGACGTCCGAGTTTATAGTATCGCGAAATTCGATTTTATTTCCTGATTACGTATGAAACTCAGCTACTTTTTTCGTCATTCCCGCGCAGGCGGGAAACCAGAAGCCCTGCCTGTAACTGGATCCCCGCCTACGCGGGGATGACGCTCAAGAGATATGCAGTTTTTCCATTTTTATCAGTAGGTTCTGTCTATGCTACATGGGGTTAGCTGAGTTTCAGACAGATTTGGTATTTTATTGGTTGTTACATGACATCATAGCATGAATTTGTCAGATACAGAAATGGCGGGCGCACTTTCCCCTAGGAGCTTGTCCGAGAATGCATTTCTCCCCAACTCTTCGTTATTATCTAAAAAATAATGCTCGTCATATCAAATATATGTCTGTGCTTATTTTTTATAAATGCCTCGATTTGAGAAGAACTGCTTATTCTCGGACAGGCCCCTAGTGGCGGTGTGGCGATTTCTATTAGTTGGATCCGCTTATAAAACACAGGTCACCTTAATTGATATCAGTTATCCGCATTATAATTTCTTTTCCAAAGTCATCAGAATGCAGTAGCCTGACGATTTCTTGACCTACAAAGGCCGGGCTGAGCAGTTTCCCGTTATCTCTAAATTCCCTGAACTGGTTGACCAATGCAAAGTCGCCATCATTGGATGAGCGGATTGTCTCTTGCAGGTTTGTATCAACGATACCTGGCGCTAAAGATACGATCCGAACGTCTTTATTTGCATCTTTCATATCAGCATCCAAACAATTACTGAACATATCGAGGCCAGCTTTGGATGTGCAGTAAACACCCCATCCCTGGATCGCTTTTCTTCCAGCACCAGATGATATATTTAAAATCCTTTGAGTAACTTTCTTACCCAATTGGCGGTTAATTGATTCGCATACCTTCAAAAACTCCGATTGTAAAATCACAGGTGCTATGAGATTTACATTTATATTCCTAATTATTTCTTCAGGATCACACTTGTACACGGGTTTAATCGGATCAATCAAACCTGCATTGTTGATGAGATAGAGGCCTTCAACAAGTTGGGGGTCAATTTTCCCAGCCCATGACTGGATGATATCTGATATGGCAGTAACATTGTTCAAATCAACTGATTGATAGTCAAGAGCCACAGCTTTTTCTTTTCCAGCGTTTATCAAAGATTCATTGATACCCCTTGATAAACACAGCAGGTGATTACCTTTAACCAGCAACTCTTTTGCTACATATTCACCAATGCCTTTTGACGATCCGGTTATTATATAATATCTCATTCTGATTCCTTTTTTATGGCAGATTTGCTTCACAAATAGATGCTTATCAATGTTGATGGCGTCGTAAAAAGTCCGATCTCCTTCGTTGTAGGTTTTTATCAGAACCTCAACATACCGCATGTATTGTAGAGGACCTGATAAAAACACTACGCCTTGTATATCGAACTTTTTGACTTAGTCATTTAATGCTTCGAATGACCTTTTTACGAGTTCATCAACCTTGACTGTTTAAATTTTTCCTACCACTCCCGCATAAATTGCCAGTTCTTCCTTTCCGTCCACCTTGAGGAGGGCGTCCAACTCTTCCTGGTGATAGGCGCCAATGGCACAAACCCCTGCACCGATTGCTGCACCGGCAAGATAGAGATTCTGACAGGAGTGACCGGCATCGATGGCGATCATTTTATGAGCTACGATGCTATATCGCCATTCTGAGCGATAGGGAAGGGCTGTCCAGATAAAGACGACCGCACCGTTGCTCACAAAGGCCTGTTTTCGGCAGGCTGTCGCCACTTTTTTGTTTAAATCCGGGTCGGGCCACAGGAAATACAATTTGTGATCAAGGGGCAGATAACGATAAAGTCCCGCGTCGAGACCGTCTACCAGGCTTATGGCCAGATAAACCTCGAAGGGATGCCGAGCCCCACCCGATGGTACGGTGCGTCGAGTTGCGATCCCTTTTTCATCGGCTGCATGAACGCCCTGGGCTGCCCAAAGTAGAAATGAAAGCTCTTCCAGCGTCAACGCCTCTGCATTATATCTGCGATGGCTTTTGCGGCAGTTGATTGCTTCAAGCAGCGGCATTTGACCCACTGTTAAATCTCTGGGAGCTACCAACTCGATGAGTTTCGCATCCTCTGGATACGATTTTTGAAGGGGTGGCGGCGGCACCTTCATTCGCTGATCTGTGTCCTGTCTGAGCCATTTGTCCCAGGGACCCGCTTCGAGAAACTTCCGGCCGGCTTCCATATTTTGCATGTGAATACTCCTTTCGTACGCAAGTAGGTTCTTCATTATCTCCTGACAGCCTGAAACTATTTATATGTGCCAAAAGTTTACGTTAGAATCAAGGTATTTTTAACAGTTTGATTTTCCCGTCTATATCTTCCCATAAGGGTGAAATACTCTTGTCACGTCATGCTTGAAATGATGCCTGTGGTGTGTTTTTTCGTAAATTGGCAGCTTCCGCAGCACTGACAAACACCCCACGAGGGGGTATAAGTACCATGAAGGTGTTTCTAACATTATAATTTCAAAAATGAATATCTATTTTCTGTCACAAAAAACAAGAAATTTAAGAATAAGGTACTAAACGGGCTCGTGCGGCAATCTGCCAGTGCTCACCAACCATCCAAAAAGATCACAGGAGAAACAAGAATGTCACCAGCCGAAAATCATGAAAAATCGATTTATACCGTTTCATCTGATATCCGAGAGCGGTTTGACCAACTTCTTGCTGATCCTCAGGTTGAAGAAGGACTCGATTTTATAAAAAGTGATGGTAAACACCGGATTGAAGAACAGATTCAGATAACCGAAATTCCGGCGCCGCCATTTGAGGAAAAAGAAAGGGCTGAGGATTATAAACAGCGATTTATTGGACTCGGTCTGTCGGATGTGCATCTGGACGCGGAGGGTAATTGTGTCGGTCTTTTGAAAGGATCCGGAAAGGGGCCCAAACTCGTGGTCAGTGCGCATATCGATACCGTCTTCCCCAAAGGATACGACGCAAAGGTGACTATCGATGACAAAGGTGTTATTCACGCCCCCGGTATTGCAGATGATGCCGCAGGGCTGTCTGCACTTTTGAGTATTGTAAGGACGTTTAATCAGACCGGGATTCGAACCGTTGGGGACATCGTCTTTGTTGGAACAGTCGGCGAGGAGGGAAGAGGAGATCTTCGAGGAGGAAAGCATCTGTTCAGCACCATAACGGATATCGACGGGTTTATCTCCATAGACGGCGACGGCTGTGATAATATCATCTACCTTGGGCTTGGCAGTAAGAGGTTTGAGTTTACCTTTAAAGGGCCCGGTGGTCACAGCTTCGGTGCATTCGGCGAAGTTCCCAACCCCATTCATGCTATGGGGCGGGCCATCGACAAAATTGCTAATATTTCTGTGCCGGAGGTACCTAGAACGACGTACGCGGTTTCGGTGGTCAGCGGCGGAACATCTGTGAACTCCATTGCAGCTGAAGCCATCATGCTCACAGACACCCGATCAGTCTGCGTACAGCAGCTCGATAAGACGGTTTCCGAACTGGTAAATTGTGTGAAGATGGCCGTTATCGAAGAGAATAGTTCTTTGAAGATTCCCTGGGACAGCGATGATAATATCCGTGTAGTGATTGAAAAAATCGGTGATCGTCCATCCGGTGTCTGTTCACCTGAATCCCTGCATGTTCAGGTGGCACTGGCAGCCACCGAAGCCATTGGGAGGACCCCACTATTGGAGCTTCCCGGCAGCACCGATTCCAGCATACCCATTAGTCTGGGCGTCCCCGCATTGACCCTCGGTGCCGGCGGCAAGGGAACTGGAATCCATTCCCTGCAGGAGTCCTATGATCCCACGGATGCTTATCTTGCGGTCCAGCGGGTCTTTCTGACGATTCTTGCACTTGCCGGAATGACTGGTAAATCCGATCCGTTACTCCCAAAGAGTTCCGGATATAACATTATATAGGCCGGTTAAACTGTGTGAAAGAGGGGGGTGTCACTTTTTAACTTCTTTCTGAGATTTTTCCTACAAGTCGATTTGAACCAATCCCCCACTCGCTGATGCAGGTTATTGTCTCCAACTGGCTTGCCTCAAGCAAAGTCACACGCTCGCGGTCTACTATATGCAGTGCACCAACCGCAATTGCGGGAACGTTTGGTACAAAGACGGTGATGGTTCCATTGTCATTTTCTTCCATCACAAAACCGATTACTGCGGTACCGGGTAGGCCGAGTTGTATCATGGCCGGTTTATAGGCCTCTATTTGCTCTCCAGTGAATCCTCTCAGTATATTTCGAACAATACTATATCCGGGTATCTGCTGTAACAGTGTTTTTTCGAATTTTTCAAACGACAAATCACCAATTTTTGTATGAACCAGGGAACCGACTCCATAGCAGAGGCCAAGCAATATAAAGAGTGCTAGAATTACGGCAAGTCCGGCACCGGTTGCCGATTGCAACCCAACTGCTTTCGCAATTAGCTCAAGGATATCAATTAGTTTGGCAATAATAACGATCAAGACTGCAAATGGCACTATTACGAGCAAGCCATAGATTAACTTGGCTTTAAAATCCGGATTTTTTTGCCGCATGCCTTGTTCCTTTTACAGATTTTTTATCCCGCTTGTCGGGGTTAATAAACTTTAACCACACCCCGGAGCTTATTGTCATCGATGGTGTTGATAAATATTGGTCTTTCCGCCTTCCCGTCTATACCAATACTGATTTTCCCAAACATACCCGTAAAATCTCTGGTGCTGCGAAGTTTATTGTTGACACATGACCTGTCACTTTGCTCAGGGCATTTATTTATTGCCGATATCATAATTGAAGTGCCCTCAGCTGCCAGTCCGGCCAGTACGGTACCTGGTGTGGTGAATGATTTTTGGTAATGATGATGGATCTTTTTGCCGTAGTCTGTCGGTGGAGTGGTTGTGCTGAATGGATCGGTTGCGAGCATACCGTTCACCAGATCCAGTTTGTCCGAATGCTGCAAAAGTATTGTCGCCTGCAACACATCACTGCCTAGCATTACAGGGTGGTAGTCTATCTGCTGGAGCAGCTGAGCAATGGATACCACGTGTTCGGCATCCAGCGGGACATATAAAAAATCAATCTCTTGATATTGTAAGGATTTCAATCCAGCCAGTAAGTTTTTACTCTCTTTATTTACAGAGAATTCTTTACAGCTACCGCCTGTAGAATCAAACTTGACTATAAACTGTCTCGCCAGATATTCAGAGTGTGGGTTGTTTTCGTCAATCATCACCCCGACTCGCTCTGCAAGAAGTTCATCCCTCACATATGAGGCGGCAACCGATGCCTGAAAGTGGTCATCAAAAAGTAACTGACTGATGTAACTGTTGTTTTTTGTTATGTCAGGGTGTGTTGAAATGGTCGCAAGAATTGGTATTGAGAGCTCTTCGGCTATTTCAACAAGTGCTAAGACCACCTCTGAGTTTGACATGATGATAATAGAAGAAAAAGAATCGTCTCCAGCCAGTTTAAGCAGTGCTTTTCGGGCGAGCTCAGGTTGATTCTGGTCATCTTCAACAACAATTTCGACCTTGCTGCCATTATAGAGAAAAGGCTGCAGTTTCAGTGCTGTTTTGACCCCGGACAATCCACTCTCGCCCCATGCTTTATCCGGTCCGCTCATCGGGCCGATGACACCGATTTTCACTGAACGGCCAGTTACGAAAGGTTCTCGAGGTTTATCACAACCAGTTGCAATCACAAAAACAATGAAAATAATAAACAGCAAGGAGCATGATTTCATAATATCAAGGGATATATGTTAGTTTTGCTCTGATGATGAGATCATCTGAAAGATTCTTTTTTACTTTACGTTTAAATTCATTCAAGTCCCGCCTGTTGAGTTGTTCGCGTGCAAGTATTTCAACTGTAAGAACTTTATTATGACCTGTTCTATTCAGGTTAGCATTCTGAACGATAAGATATTTACCGTTGACATAGAAACGCTCGACCTGCCAGCCTTTTTCAAAAGCGGCTTTTTCAGTAATACCCTGATAAGCAATAAACAACGGAATAGAGACAGTGGCCAAAGAAAAGCAGACGATAAGCAGGCCGCGTTTGCCTCGCACTACCCCGGAGAACCCCAAAATCCTGAATGTAAGTGTTGCCGCCATGACGATACCGATGAAGTTGGTCAAAAAGAGAAGAAACGCATGGCTGAAGAAGTACAGATCCAGGCGACCAATACCTATCCCGGCAGTTGCAAGCGGGGGAACAAGAGCCACAGCTATAGCCACTCCTGCAAGACTTTGAAGAATTTCCTTGTATGATTTGGTGTATGCTCCTGCTATCCCGGCAACGACCGCTACAATAAGATCAAGGACAGTTGGGTTGAGCCGTCCTTCCATCTCACTCGTCAGCGGCTGGTAAGGAGACAGTATCGTAATAATACTTGCCGTGAACAAAGCCAAAACAACTCCGATAAATATTTTCCACAGAGAATGCCTGAACATGTTCCTGTCCATGCGGAGAATCCCCATGGCAAAAGCAATAATTGGTGCCATAAGAGGAGCCAGCAGCATTGCCCCTATGATAACCGAAGAACTATTCATATTGAGACCGACAGTGGCCAGCATGGTACTCAAAACCATCAGCACCAGATAAATAGTGTTCGGCCGGGCGTCCTCTCTCAGGGCAATAAACAGATCTTTAAAGCGGTCCTCTGAGGCGTAGGTAAAAAACGGAATTCTTTTATTTTGAGCCTTGAGCAGTTCTTTGCCCAGAGGAAGAGATTTCGTGTGATATTTCTCACCTCCAGGTGCGCTGCGAGTATTTTCCAGTACCAGATCTTTACCATGATTAATTTTTATTGCTTCAGGTATAACACGGCAATCGATTGGTGTTTTGCCTCCCTCCTCGCCATCAATATAAACATTGAACTCCTTTTCTGATTCCAGACTAACGTGGGGACTTTTAATAAAACCTATAGAATCCGGAATTGTGCTTGATCTCTTTCCGATTATCAGTCGAGACATGAGACGAAAATAGTCCACAATTGACATAGGTGCGACGACGACCATGGACACCAGACCATCAGTAAATGAGCTGTCATGGGCAACCAGGCGAGATGCAAAAGTGTGGTCGGGATTTGCAAAGAGGAGACAGCCGCAGGCAGCTGTTGACAGCCCTGCCTTGTTCTTCCCTTTCGTCTTGATAGTAAACGGTAGAAGTTGGAGAGAAATCAAACCGTACAGGCCATCGTACAGCAGTCTTGCTTTATTTGTTTTTTCAGGATTATCTACCAGTGGAATGCGACCGACACTCGCCCTGAAGAGTACTATGTTATCGTTGCAGAGCACTATATCAAGGTCTCTTGGATCATTAACTAAGGCTAGAGAGACGGCCTTCGTTATATCCTTTGACAAGCCATAGCTTCGAATGAGAGATGTCTGAGACGGCAGCGGAATAAATCCGAGACTAAACTGGTACTCCATCGCCAAATGCATTGCTTTTTTGATAACGCGGTTTGGACCACAGACAACCGCATGCCGGCAATTCTCCAGGCACTTTTTTTCTGAGCCCAGGACAGCTTCAATCGGTATCGACTGTATCTCAACACCGTGGGGATTTTGTTCAATCTTTGCAACTAAATCTTTCCCTTCTTCAGCGTAGATAAAGAGTGCAGATGACACATGTTCGGCCATGATTATTCCTCGTCTGTTTCGGGTACTCCAGGATAGCCTCTATTTAACGCTCAAAACATTACCCACATCGTCAATACATACGGTCAAAAGGCGCGTCTCGCGCCATGTTCTTACCTCGTCCGCCGAGCAGTTATATGCCCGTGTCTGCTCTTCAAGAGACAGGGGAGAAGCATATTTCCCCTGACGTTTTATCATTCGGGTAAGAATTATTGTATTAGCAACCGCCCAGGAAAAAAGGAGGACTACAACCGCACCACTGAATATATAGCTCATTTGCAGCTGTCTGAAAAAGAGCTCCCAGTTCATATCGTTTTCAGGGTTTAAGTCTAATCCTTTGAGCAACCCGACCTCCATCATTACCAGTACATCCCAGCAAATATAAAGCCAGAGTCCCCAGGCAGCTGCAGTGAAGATAATATCCCGGATTCGGAATCTTACAGGTATCTCCTTTGATGAAACAACCATATATTTACTGAGATCAGATCGCATTACGAAAGCCCTCTGTCCGGACTGATCCATGTTGCCAGCTTTTTACGCCCAAAGAATAATGCACGATACAGGCCCAGGCATGATGTGATAGCCATGATGAGCCAGTAAGCCATAGGGTACCAGATCATCCATAAAAAATACTTAAATATCTGAGGTTCATAACGGCTTTCCAAAGTCATAGAGACAAGGGACTGGAGAAAAAAAGTTCCTCCCATAAGAACGGCCCAGTGGGATGGCATAAACCTGACAATTCCGAGATCAATATTATAACTGTAAAGAGTCTCGATGAGCATACCAACCCCCGTTATCAGAACGGCGTGAGCCCAAATGACACTAAACATATATTCAAGGAGAATCGGCAGCATTCGCTGACCATCTTTAGTAAATAGTCCTAAACCATATTTCAGAGCAGTTTCTCCAGCGCCCTGTGCCCAGCGAAGTCGCTGGCGCCAAAGTCCTCTGAGGGTTTCCGGCATAAGAATCCAGCAGACCGCATTCGGAGCATAGCGGACATACCAGCCAGCTTGCTGGAGTTTCCAGGTGATATCTATATCGTCGGTAAGCATCTCAGGACTCCAGTACCCTATATCATGGAGAGCCTCTTTTCTAAAGGCAGCGACAACGCCGGAGATGGTAAAGAGTCTGCCGTAAACACTTTGTGTCCGCTTTATAAGACCAATAATTACGGAAAATTCTCCGACCTGTACTTTTCCCAATAGCGTTGTTCTGTTTCTGATTCGAGGGTTACCTGTTACCACACCGACTTTGGGATGTATCAGCAGCCGATCGACCAGCCAGGCGATTGCATTAGGCTCGAGGATCGCATCACCATCAATACAGACGATAACGTCCCCTTTGGCCATGAGGCATCCGGTTCGTAAAGCAAGCGCCTTACCTTTGTTTTCTGTTAGATGAACAACCCTTATAAATGGGTATTTCTCAATGAGATGGTTTAATTTCTCAGCAGTATCATCGGTACTGCCATCGTTTACAGCAATCACTTCAAACTTTTCAGGGGGGTAATTGATATGGACGAATGATGCAACAGTCTCTTCAATTTGTTGTCCTTCGTTATGGCACGGTATAAGCAGCGTAACCATCGGGGTATGCCTGAGGGCTGGCATCTCATCCGGGCTTAATTGCCTTCTTTCCCGGAAAAGATAAAATATAACGGCACCTGCCATCCAGATCCACGACATGGTAAAGGGATAAAGAAAAACAAGCTCCTGGACAGTCTGAAAAAATGGCTGCAGCTGCTCAAAATTCATCTGGGCCTCACGGGATAAGTGCTGATGGAAATTGTTTCACGTATTACTGCAGGCGAGGGACTGTTATCTAAAAAGTGATCATCTGTATAGGCATGATTTATAAAACCCTCCCTGGTCAGTTGATCAAACTGTTGAGCTAAAATTTTTTCACCATTTCTGTTCGTGCTCTCATACTTGAGCATAGGAACCAGATAGGGGCGAAAGGCAGCAATATTGTCCGGTATTGTCTGTTCATCTGCCAAATCCAACACCAGATAGTCAAATCCTGACAGAGCTGCTGCAATTTGTCCTGCAGACGCTTCTGCCAGCATTTCTGGAGTAACGAGGAGAGCGACCTCGATGAACGGCTGCCATGCTTGTATTTTTTCTATATTCTCTAAAATTTCCAAAGAATAGTCGGGTAACTCGCCAGCCAGCCGCCATGCCTTTCTTAAGTACCTCTTTTTGAAAATATCTGCTCCATACGTTTTTTCGCCATACGTTTGTGAGAGCATACCCACAGAGGCAAAGAGTGATTTGGCAAAAGACTGATCATTTATAATTACCCCGCTGCAGGGTGCAGCCTTACCAAGATCGCTAAATAGTGACGGAGGCGAGGGCGATGTTCCTGATATTTCTGATCGATGATTTTGTTTCTCAATATCAAATAGTGTTGTGCTGAGCCACAGTATGGATTCAGCCCCGCCACGTCTGTCAGTCTGCCATAAAAGCCGGAGAAGCCTGTCCTGCGCCACGGGCAGATAGCTATTTGCAAACAGAGCATGGATCTCTCCATCGATTTCCAGGATTGGTTCAAAGACAACAGAGCCGACCTGAAGGCTGTGAATACGCTCGAGCAGCTTACTGAACTGAAGTTCAGACTGGAGATCTTCTTCTATAAGGTCAGACATTTTTACCCTCATAAAACGGCGCAGAGGTGTACTCTGTTTTTCCTTCAAATCTGCTCTGAGCATTCCTGTCTCGGGATTCAATGTCGGATAGACTCGTCCCAGTGCCGCTAAATTCTCAAGTGACCCGGAAACAGGATCAAGGGTCAATGTCACCTCCATCCCCACATCATGGGCAATCTTAAGGGTAAACTCATTATATCTGCCAAAAGGCCAAACCATAACTCTCGGCCTTTCCCCCAAATGCCGAGCTATGAGCTGGCTGTTTCTTTCAAGATCGGCACGGATTCTCTCACTATAATCGAACTCAGTCTCATACTGCAAAGTCTCTGGGTTAAAGGCATGAGTGATGGCTGCAGGCAGCATGTCACCGCTGGTATCAGCAAGTAATGCTCTATGGAGGTTCATCGAATGAGACGCTATTTCGACTAAGCCTGATTTATGAACTGCCATAACCTCTTGCCAGGAAAGGAATTTTTCCCGCGAGACATACGTACTGCCATAGAGAACGGTTTCATCTTTGCCGGCTGACATCCATTCTCCCACAAGGGCCAGCACAGCAGGAAAATTGTAGGCCTTCAACAAGGGTAATACGTGGGTGTAAAAACTTTTATACCCGTCATCCCAACAGAGTAAAACAGGTTTATCCGGCAAAGTTTTCTTTCCTGCTCGTGCAGCTATCAGGTCAGCGATACTGACGGGCTGGTAGCCGGAGACCAACAACCATTCAAAATGGTTGATCAGAGTATCCAGGGTAACCCCGTCGGAAACAAGCTGATCTTTTTTCTCAACAACATCATGATATGCTATTGCGACAATTCTCTTCTCTGCGCCGTATGCAAAAGAGAATGGTAAAAAGACAAGAGGAAAAAACATTAGTATTCTTAAATAAATCAACATATTATAGTTTTACATGGAGCAAGAAATTTAATGAAAAGAATGGTTCCGGCTGACCATCGTAAACATTTCTGCCAATCTCAAAACCTGCCCTTCCTTCAATTCTCGGAGAGAAACTGCATCGCGGCTCATATTTTACACTCCCGACCCAATCAGCATCATAATTTTTCTGGTCATAGACCCCCCATCCTGCAGCCAGGGCATGAATTATCGAATTTTCATAAAACCTATACAGAACATGTTCTGCCTTGAGTGTCAGCCTCCCGCTGAAATCTGATTCGGGGTTATAATAAGGAGCATCTCTTCTGCTGTTCTGGGACCCATATACATCAATTGAACCATCCAGATCAAAGCGGGGGATATCCATCAAACGTTGGGAAAACCTCGCTCCTCCCTCAAGCCTCTCGTTATCATCTGAAAACCGGGATGATCCTAAAGATACACTGACCTGTCGGGTTTCATTCCAACGATATGACACGGAACCGTCAAGCTTATCCATGGATATCCCGTAATAGAGCGCCCGCAAAGGGGTTGCTTCCGAAAAGATTGCACCATTCAGGATAATCGACCAGTGATCATCCGGGGTCCAGAGAACACGGCCTCTTCCTCCAGGCTCGTCTACCGTTGATTCATTGTTATTAATCATGGCAAAGATACCACCCAGCCTGTTGGCATATTCAAGACCGACACCATAACTGAGGAGATCCTCTTCTCCTTCCGGTATTTCGCTCCACGAGTATCTGAACAACCCATTTAATCTGAGATTGCTATAAAGAGGCATGGAGATAATCTCGCCAGTTGCAACTATGCCATCACCCTCCTGTTCAGGCCCTTCACTATAGGTGTATAACATATCCCCCCACAGATCAGGTCTCTGTGACCAGTATAATTCATCCGTGAGCCGTCTGGTTGAAGAGGAAAAAGGATACAATTCTGATAATTGCGAAATAATTTTCTCTGCTTTTTCGTATTCATTGATCTGCAAAAGTGCGCTGGCCTGGCCTGCCCTGGCATCGTTATTTTCAGAGTTCAACAGTGATGCAGCAGAAAATTCGTCCAGGGCCAACCGTGGATGTGCGCGGGCCAGTGCAACCTCGCCACTGATCTGACGAAACCAGTCATTCGCCGGCGCTTTTTCCTTTACGTCATCAATTTCTATCCGGGCCTCCGCCAGCTGATCTGAATAAAGTTTTGCTAAAATTGACAGAACGACTCCGTCAAGATAAGTGGGATTCGCATACTGTACTGCGGAATCAGTAAAGACCCTCATTGCCGGTACTTCATGCATCATGGTTTTTGCAAGTTCAGCTGCCTGCTGGAAATATTCAGCCTCTATGTAGGCATAGAAAAGGATTACTTTTGTGTGATGGTTATCAGGTTCTGCCTGAGTTACCTGCTCGAGAAGATGTACCGCCTCTTCGGGATCTTGAAGACTAAGTGCCGCAGTTCCTGCACTCTGGCTCACATACGGTGGTACAGGTTCCATTTTCACCAGTTGCCCATAGAGATAGAGTGCCTCAACAGCCATACCGGCATCATTGAGCGAAACGACCATGTCTTCTTTAATTTTCCTGATATTTTCGTGATATATCGAGTCATTACCCAAAACAGCAAGTGCCTGAAACTGGAATGATAATGCCTTCAAGGCAAAAATGAATTTTTCCTCTTCGTTTTCTGCAGTTGTTTTTCCCCAACGAAGGTAGAGAGCTGCCTTGGTCATAAGAATTGCAGCAGATTCAGCAGGATCTATGATATCAGGATTTGCAATTTCGATTTTCGAGGCCCCAAAGGGTGCGGCGAGATGACGAAGAGCCTTTATCTGTTTTTTAATTGCGTTCCTTTTTTCATCCTCAAATGAAACCAGCTGCAGGCCGGAATCAAGTGCCTCAATCCATTTGTCTTCAGATGTGGCCAGATAGAGCGCAATTTTATGGTAGTCCGGTTCTGACGCCATTTGCGGCCTGAGTATTGCGAGAATGTCTCGAGCATCAGCAAATTCGCCGGCATCAATGAGCAACTGGGCCTTTTTGAGCTGATACTTATGATGAGTTGGATTAAGGATCAGAAGTTCATTTACAAGAGATAGTGCTGACTCAGTCTTCCCCTCCTTTCTATATACTCCTATCATCAAAGAGCGTACATATTCTGGATAGGCATATTCTGGATATTCTTCGAAAAGGGTCAATACTTCGGGAACATTGTCATTCCAAATGAGCAAGGTTATGAGATCCGCACGGATTTTCAGGTCTTGAGGGTACTTATTAAATAACTCTGTCATATCGGAGATTGCCGAAACAAGATGCCCTTGTCTGGCAAGCAGGACCAGCGATTCTCGCTGCTCATCAATAGTATCTCCACCATATGCTGGAGATGAGATGAGAAGAAGCAGCAGCAGGATGGAAGCTATGAAAATATTATTACGCATCGATTGCAGTTAGCTGGCCAGGCCTGAAGTAAACCTCATTGGCAAAAGGATTAGTACCTTACTCCTGAACTCCTGTAATAAAAAACAAGAAACCGAGGAATGTCTTTTGAAATTATGTTGTTAGATATATCACCATGGTACTTATACCCCCTTGTGGGGTGTTAAAACATTACTCCAATCACAGAATCGAAATTCGGAAATTGATCGAAGCTTATTGACTGCTGAGTACGTATATCATAAACAAGCCCCCCATTTTCAGTGAGACCAATTAAATAGACTCGAGATTTGCCGTCAGCAGGTATTACCTCCCATGGTTTTTCATGTTTTGCTGTAATGAGGCCGATCAGGACAGAGCCCTGGACATTATACCGTTTAGCAACAGAGATATTTGCAATATTTGCAGCCAGAGCTACAAATGTTTCATCGTAGCCAAGAGGATATTTCTGCTGAAGATTAAGCTCCGGGACTTGAAGAGAAATAAATTCTTCTGTCCATTTGATCACATCATGAAACCATTTCTCAGTAATATAAATATACTGCCGGTCATGAATGACAATATTTTTGGCAGAGGGCAATCCCAGCCTCAACCGTCTTTTTATAAAACCGGCCGGGATCAGCTTAGCCTTGCCATCCTCTGCTACAATTTCTGGTGGGGGGCCTTTTTTTATCCGGATATATTCAACCTGCTGCTGTTCAGCACAACCGGTTATTAATAAAATTGTCGATATCATCAGGTAAAAGAAAAGGTGTATGAATGGTAATTTTTTCAAAACAGGTACACCTCCTCTATATATTTATTGTTAGGGTAGTCAGATAAAGTGCAATATTGTCCGTTTTGTGGCTCTATTATGAAAATACCCTCGCTGGTAACAGCAAACATCAGGGCATGCAGTACAGCAGGCAAGCCTGCCCACGATTGTTTGGCATCAACCCTGAGCCATCCGATAGCGGCGCGGGTATCAAGATAACCGGCTCGCCAGATTCTGAGGGTAGTAATTGCATTCAACATGCCGCTATAGTTCTCACAATCCCACGTATTGGCTTTGCCCTGAACACCAGTGTAAGAGAGAAATTCGTCGTAGGACCCAAGCAGATGATCGAGCCAGACATGTTCGGGTACAATAAATCTGGTGATCTTTTTGTTATGGTAAAATTGTTGTAATGCCGGGCTTACTTTTCTGATCTGTTCTTCAATAGATTCACCAGATACATATTGAGGTGTTCCATCTGTTTGCAGCGCCGGAATGAATTTTTGCGGCATCGGCAGGGTCAGATAGTCTTCTTCGGCCCCAATGGCAGTTGTCTGGCAGCCGATGGTTACAATTATAAAGAAAACGGCAGCCAACACCATCCTTGGATAATTCCCCGTT
>CAXMTO010000100.1:0-3297 GCA_964196355.1 uncultured Myxococcota bacterium | reverse complement strand
GAAGTGTAAATGTCTTGCCAACATCTTGAGTTTTGTAATACAAAATCTGACTCAACATGTCCACCGTACATCTTGACCTTTTAGGAACCATTCGCAACTCAACATGTATAGACATTGAAAGTCTAGAATAGAAAAAGGCAGAGCTCCAGTTTATTATTCATGTATATGAAAAGCTATGCCTTACATGACAAGCCTTGCCCGCAGCCCAAAAGCCCATAAACTGTTTTCATTCGGATTCAGTGCCGGATCTTTGATGTATTGAATAGACGGGGTAACAGCAAGTTCTGTGGTCAGCTGATAGCGCCAGAATAGCTCGGTGGTGTACTGGTCGTCCGCGCCATCAAATGAGGTCTGGTTGGGTTTGCCCCAGTTGAAGCCAAATCCAATTACTCCGCGCATGGGAACCGGTTGATAGCCGACACCAACGGTCACTGATTTTTCCAGCAGACTGCCGCTATCTTCGGTATAGCCTCCCCGAATAAAAGGCAACCATTTATCATTAATCCATCGCTGCCATGATGCATTGATTCCCCAACCATCAGGGGTGCCGTTAGCCCGTTCATCAACATGCCAGAAGGTGACATGCAGGTTATCAAAATAGACATTCTGTTGACCCGGCGTAAAACCGATCTCAACCCATTTGAAAAAATCACTCTCCTTCAGCAGGTCATCGAAGGGATCAGCTGGATCGGAATTAGCGTCTGCAATACCAGCCTGGACGTAAACCTTGGAGCCAACCATGCCGCCGGCCGCCACACCCAGGGCAGCATCGTTGGGAAGGTCCATGGCAGCAGAACCGGTAGAAAACATAAAGTTATTAAAACCGGTCCATGGGCTGGCAAGCAGATACACATCAACGAAATCAGTAGCATCAAGAAAACCACCGACAAACGCCCACTTTCCTTCGGCAAAATACTGCTTCCAGTACAGGTTGGTCAGACGAGATCCCTGATCACTGAACGGCGGCTCGAACAGACCCACATAACCGCTTGCAAACCCAAGGCCGCTGACCGGGATATCGTTGTACTTGTGCCGGTGCTCAACCTTCCAGTTCAGGCTTCCCTTGTTGGGGCCGCCGCGGTTCACCAGGTCCCAGAACCCGAAAAAACGGACCATGCCGCTACCCGCACTATCCTCACCGGGACTGTTGTTGACACCCATAAAGGCAGCAGAGTAATCAAGGCTCCAGTTAAACCCTGTTCGCTCAGCTACCCCATTTCGCCATTCTTTTATTCGTGCAAAGAGACGCGATTCATAGAGAGGATTTGCCTTGCGGTCCATGGTAATCTGGTTTTCAACCTCGTCTGTTGAAAGCCGGGGCCTGATAATGCTCTCAGATGAAGTCTCTGCAGCATGTACAAGGGTGGCGAGACTCAACATTAGAGCAGAGAAACAGATGACTGCTCTTTTCATTTTATCCCTCTCAGATAGTTGATTTTTTAATTTTTAACTCTTATAGAAAAGCAGGGCCATTTCTGACCCTGCCGTAAGACAACAATAAAGATAGAAAGCATACGCATGATCATTACTCTTTTATTTGTCCAGCGTATTCTTGTAGATTTCCCCGTCTTTCATGATGACAAGCAGATTTTTCTCAGGATCTGTCAATAGCATGATATCTTCAAGCGGGTTCCCATCGACGAGCAGCAGGTCAGCATATGCTCCTTTTTGAATGACTCCAAGAGGACCATCCAGGTACGGATTCATCATTGGACCAGACATCGCCAAAATGGCAGCATTGGTTGAAGTAGCTTGCTTGAGGATTTCGAGCGGGGTAAAATATTTGGCCCTCGCTTTGAACTCAAGAGATTGTTGTGCGAACTCTACACGGCTCGGTCCAAAGAAATCAGTACCAAAGCCAATTTTGACACCGTGTTTCTTTGCCAGTTTTACTTCATTTTCCATGCCTGCAATAATGCGGGCGCCTTTCGCTTTGGTTGCCTTTGTCGGCCAGGCAAAGGAAAGTTCTTCCGGTGTGAACAAGCCAACAGCCAGACTCGGCACCAGGAAGGCATCCTTATCTTTGAGGAGTTTCATCGCTTTGTCGTCGATCAGCATGCCGTGGTCGATGCATTTGACCCCGGCATTCAAAGCAATCGTGATTGCTTCCGGAGTATAGATATGTGCCATGGCGTAGGAGCCTACTTTTTCTGCTTCAACGACAATGGCGCGGATCTCTTCCGGGGTAAATTGCAACCCATCAAGAGGATCATATACTGTAGCAACACCGCCACCAGCCATAATCTTTATATGTGATGAACCTTTTCTGAAAATCTCCCTGGCAGCTTTCTGCACTTCCGGTACGCCATCAGCCATGTAGTACCATTCCATCCAATTCTTTGAATCAGGAACTCCCAAGAAATAATAATTAGGTTCATTCAAACCGCGTATATCAAAATGCCCACCCGTTTGTGTTAGTCCAGGACCCGCGGAATAAATTCGAGGACCATCCACATGACCTGCATCAATCACTTTTCTTAAGCCATTAGTCGGACCAGCCGCATCTCGAGCTGTTGTAAATCCACGATGAAGCATCCGTGTCGCTTCTGCTCCCGACTTGGCACCAACATACATCCAATTAAATTCGTTCCTGATCTGGAACAAATCCCCATGTAACGACAAGTGAGAGTGAGCTTCGATTAAACCGGGAATAAGGGTTTTTCCTTTTCCATCAATCACTTGAGCGCCGTCGGCCTTGATGCCCTTCGCCACTTTCTTGATCAGGTTGCCTTCAACCAGAACGTCTGTTCCTTTCATCACTGCATCGCTGGTGCCGTCCCAGACATCAACATTTGTGATTAACACCTGCGGTAGGGCTTCCTTCTCCTTCGCTTGAATCTGCGACACTGTAGACATGACAGCGAATACCAAAAATACTGCCAGGATAAATATCGATTTCTTCATAATGTGCCTCCTTAAGAATTTAAGGTTTGTAGTGCTCCAAAAAAATAAAAAAGCCTCCATCAGGGCACATGCTCTCCTGTGAAGGCTCTAACTATTAAATGTTTGATGACTTCTTTTCATGGTCTTGTACCCTAAAAAAGACATCTCGTAAGCTGATAAGTATCTTTAGACACTAATGACTCTTCTCTTTTCCTGCAAAGTAAATATATATTTGAAAAAGTTAAGATGTCTTGCCAACATCTTGAGTTTTGATTTTCATTTTCTGATACAATATATCCACCGTACATCTTGATACTTTAATGCTGATTCACGAGGTAAGATTAAAATCAGAAGTTCGCATATCAAATAAAAAAAACAGGGCCATTTGTTGACCCTGTCTGTATATCTTCTTGC
>CAXMTO010000099.1:0-4798 GCA_964196355.1 uncultured Myxococcota bacterium | reverse complement strand
ACGAAAACCATCATTATCGGAATCCAGATCCAGCAGATTAATAAGAGTGTCGCCATCTGTATCCTCAGCCCAGTCAACACCCCAATAATTCAGTTCTTCATAGTCTCCTATCCCATCCAGATCTGTGTCTGCAAGACCTGGATGGGTTCCATATGTCACCCGCTCATCCAGATCGACAATCCCGTCGCCATCGCTGTCGTCAGTATCCGATAAAGATGAAATAGCGATAAATCCGACAGAAACAGGTGCAGGCTCAATCTCTTCTAATCCTGAAGACGGCTGTGATAACTTCGCCTCAACACCAAAAGAATCAAGTGAGTGGAACACCACTCTGCCGGCAGCGGTATCTGTCTGATCCTGCCGGGCGGCGACAAAAGAAGGTGCGGTTGCAAACTGTTCTGCAAAGAGATAACGCTCCCACGGTTCACGGACCTGCCCCAGATATCCCACTTCGAAAACAGTCCCCTCTATGAATCCCGAACCAGGCTCCCAGGCAATATAATCAATCCTTTCAGTGCCTTTAATTGAACTTGTCTCCTCTTCCGACAGCAAGCGAAGTTGAAAACCATCCAGTGTAATATCTGATAGAGCTGCTGTTACCTCGCCGGGCTCATTATCTGAGGTGACCGTGCCGGCAATGACCGGAGTCTTTGAAAAACCTGCCGGAAGAGCAGGACTCATGACACTTCCATCGATCGGCGACTGAAAATGCTGCGCATATACAACATCGCCGTTTCGCAGGGTATGAGTGCCGCTCTCCATCACCACATAGGAAATGTCCCCCGGAACCTGCTCTGTAAATGATAGATTACTTTCTACCCTGACCTGAAAATCTGTCTGTGAAACAGCTCGAACTCTGGTGAAATATGGCCCGGACGACGTGGTTCCTGCGTACGTTGCGACAACAACGAGGTCTTTATAGTATCCCGTAAGATACACAGTCTGCCAGTCAGAGCTTGCAGCAACATGACCAAACTCCGCGGGAATTGTATCATTTTCAACAGCTATATAGTCTTCCAGGCTTACCGAATGTTCATCCCCATCTATTTCAACTACCGTCAGCGAAACCGGATAGAGACCGGCAGTGTCATATGTGTGACTTGGCAGCTGTTCAGTACTGGTACTGCCGTCCCCAAAATCCCAGAGCCAGCTGGATATACCGTCTTCTGATAAAGATTCATCAGTAAAGAGCACCGTAAGCGGTACTTCGCCCGAAGTCGTATCCGTAATGAACTGTGCGGTAGGCGTATTGGCTGCATCCGTTATGGTCAAATGATAGCGAACTGTCGTCGTAAACTCCCCTTCTGTTGCGGTAAACGTCAGCGGATAGTCCCCCGCCTGCCCTTCCTGCGGTGTCCAGATGAGCATAGCGGTACCATCGCAGAGGTCGATCAGCTTTGCTCCGACCGGGAGGCGACCCGTTGTTATCTCGGTCTTACCGTCACACTCGGTGATATCGCCGGCAGCTGCGGGCTGGACCTCCATCGTGGAAACACTCATCATTCTGAAACTGGCAACCTCCGGTTCTGAATTATCCACGAGTGAAATTATAAATGAGACCTCTTCCCCTTCTTTCTGCACGGGGTTTTCCTGTTCTTCAAAGACCGGCGGCTGAGGTGCCAGGGCAGGATCGATCAAAGTGAGGAGATACGAACCACTTCCGTTAAAATCAAATATATTGGTGTAATAGCTCCAATCCGCATCGACTCTTTTCTTTGACAGCCAGCCGTTTTCCGGTCTCAATATCTTTCCATCGGAGCGGACGATTTCAGAAACCACCTTTCCTCCCCCATGCGGGTCAGAGAACTGCAGGTAGAAAAATCCTGCCGTCGGAGGAACGTTTACGGAGTATTTTGCAACTCCACCAATTTCACTTATGCGTTCAACCTGTGCTTCGCTGGACAAATCAGAGACATCCGTGACCCCCGCATCAGATTCATACACCTTGAACAGATCCATGTCCCGGCCCAGAAAGTCTCGGATGGTGTCCCGTCCCGGGGCATCTACAAGGACATCCTGTACTAGAAAATGTGTCTCCACGTCTTCAAGCAAAGATGTCAACTCGCCGCCAAGTTCATTGCTGTGGGAATATTCTGCTTTAAATTCCGTAAACCGGCCGGAGAGGGAACAGCTCATAAGCCATCTGCCGATTGTGGAGCTGTCTGGTGCTATATCCCCGAACTGTATAAGAAGAGTGTCGGACGCGGTTATGCCATTGACCTCACTGCCTTCGATGAGAAAATCGACTGCCAGTCCCTGCTTGTTGTCGATTATTTTAGGCTGGGCTGAATCGATTTTGACGTCCGAGGCTGTGCCGTGACCATTGTTGGAGATACGAACGCCCAAAGAGAAAGGGATGGAAGGTTCCTCTTCAACGGTAAACGGGTCATCACCATAAACTTCATCAGGCAGGAAGTAATCGAGACTGAGCAGAGGAAGTGGTCGAACTGTTATAAAATCGGGGGTAACTTGAGTTACATTTTCTTCGCCTCCAAGCTTATATGAAAGCCGGGCCCCGACAAAATATAACGCTCCCTTGGGCGCATCTTCCACCGAGCGGGGTGCAGGGATGATCAGCCAATGAATATCCCCAGTAGTCGCTGGTGCAATGGTTCCGCTGCCTGTCACATCGTCAATTCCCTCCATACTATCGACACGGATAAAAAACAGCGCATCAGGATCATCCGGATTTGAACTTGCCCGAACTGCCTCTCCCATTTCATCAGAGAAGAGAACATCAACATTTATGTTTTCAAGGGATATAGTCGTCAGGCCATTGCTGATCTGCATATGGGCGTCAAACGCCTGCCGCTCAAAAGTCATCTCCTGTTTAATCTCGATCTTGACTCGTGCACAGACAGTTTCTTCTGCATGGAGAGGACCGGGAGAAAAGAGATTTCCAGCGCAGAAAACACATATAAACAGGAAGAACAAACGAAGGAAATGGGCAGCACTTCTGTGAAGATCACTGCGACAGAGCATCAAATTACACCTCATCTGAATTGACGGTTTTTACCACCATCAAATAAGGTGGAATGAGGCCATCCTGTGTCGAGAAGTGAGTACAGAAAATAGTCCAACACAGTGCTTAGGAGTTGTATCAATAATTATTCTGATTCTCGAAAAATATCAAACCCCGAAAGGCATGTCAAATTATTTTGTTGCTTTTTAGTTAGTTAGAGATCAGCTACCAATAGCTTTCAATTAAAACTCCCTGTAAAATGTAGGCCTTCATCAAATTTGGCACCCTAAAAATTATTTTTAACTTTTTTTGTGAATTACTCGATAGTTGCTGTTTTGTCGGATGGAATCAGGTCTTGAAATATCACAAATGTTATATTTCAAGACCTGACCCCAAAAAACGACCCCAAAAAACAACTTGTAACTCAGCACCTGTTTAACCTATACTAAGGTACTATTATTAAACACTAACTTTTTGTGAAGGAGAGACTATGTCCGGCAAACCACTCTTGGGAGAATTGTTGATTGCGCAAAACCTTGTATCCAAGGATGTAATCGATAGCGCCCTGCGTGTGCAGGTAGGTGGCAACCGCAGGCTCGGCCACATTCTGGTGCGCATGAACGCCATTACAGCCGATCAGCTGGCAGAGACCCTCGCCGATCAACTTGAAATCCCAATAACCGATATAGCCGAAAAGTTTTCTCGAGATGTCAGTAGGATTCTACCACGCTACCTCTGTCGAAAATTTGATGTTATCCCGCTTAATTTAATAGAAAACAACATCCTTGAAACGGCGATGGCAAATCCGTCCGACGAGGAAGCGATCAGTGATCTCGAGCACTACACCGGAAAGGTGATCAAACCCTGCCTGGCCAGACATTCGGATATCGACAGAGAAATCGGCCGCAGAATCCACCTCACCGCAAAAGATTTTTTCACACCGGTAACAAACACCTGGGCGACCCGTGCCGCAGTTGCAATCTCCCTCGTTCTCGTCGTCGGACTCAGTTTCTTCACGTACGACTATGTTCAGAAAACCCGCTACGGAACAATCACCAGAACCGATACCCACGTGCTGTTTAACAACCACGATCTTATTTTGGGTATGGGCAAAGATGGCAAAGTCTCACTTCTGGGCCATGGGGCCTTCTCCAAAGGATATTACTCCGTCTCTTTTGATAATTCTAAATTTCTGAAAGCCTTTGTGCAAGGCCGGGAACAAGATTTCTCGGAAAAACAACGCGTTTGGCTTGATTGGGCGATTGATCAAACAGAATCGGACGTCCTTGCCAGATCCCTCGCGTTAAAGAAATAACTGTACGGCTCCAATATCTTTACCACAATGTATCCAAAGACGGTAAGGTCGCCTCGTCATAGGTCAGGTCTTTAAATACAACAAATATGATATTTCACGACCTGCCCCTCAAAAACACTGTTTGCATTACTGCAATACCGTATTACAGTAATACCTGGGCACAAGAAATAAAATCGAACTGGAGCAATAAAATGGAACCTGCAATAACAAGCAAACTTACAACTAAAAGTCAGGCCACTATTCCCAGGAAAATCAGAGATGTTTTGGGACTGACCCCAGGTGATTCCGTGGCTTTTGAGGTGGGAGAAAACAAAAAAGTTGTTATTAGAAAAGCCACTCCTATTGATTTCGAATTCGCACACGCTCTAGAAGGTACTCTATCGGAGTGGCTGTCAAAAAACGATGAAGAGGCTTATCTTGACCTATAAAAAACACGATGTTGTGGTCGTGCCCTTTCCTTTTACTGACCAAAACTCTGAGAAAAGAAGGCCAGCACTGGTCTTGTCAGAACAGAGTAGTTT
>CAXMTO010000098.1:0-3622 GCA_964196355.1 uncultured Myxococcota bacterium | reverse complement strand
GTATCTGTAGATATTCTTGATCTGGGGAGACCAATTAATGCCTACGGCTTATATCGATTATACGCAGGCTGCGATGGACAAGAGTATCATATTTCTGATGCGACTGTCCTCGCCGATGAATACTCCCCATATGCACTCTTGGGACAGTACTTTTTAAAGATCAACATTGATATCAGCAGCAATGCAGACAGAGATAGTGGTTTAGTAAATGATTTTTTGGTCCATTTCTCAAACCATTTACCTGAGCAGTCTGCCTTACCTTCCACTTTAAAGTTTTTAACAATGAACGCCAGAACACCATGTGAGGTTAATTTTCATCCGGAACATATAGATTATGACCTGGAATCAGGCCCAGGTTATTCATGGGTCGGGCGAGATGGCAACACCTATTTCGTCACTATTCTTGATTCTCAAGACAACGCAGAGAACTATTCAAAATCAATGAAGGATAAGGGTACAGTTAGCGTCCTCTTCTGGCAAAACGTTGTCATTTGGCAAAAAACTGAGGAAGATGGCAGCACCGATTATATGAAGGAGATCATAAAAGGATTCGATAAAAAGTAATGGTGAGATGATTTTACGCTGTTTCATACGATAATGTTGCATCGCCAAAACCATAACAGGAGTCTTCTATGCACCTCAAACGGCGTGAGCTTTTTAAAGGAATACTCGCTTCTCTGATCTATGCAATTGGTCCTGATCGCACCTATGCCAGTCAGTTAGCCTTAGCGCCTAAAAGGATCCTCGGTCGAACTGGCCTAGAGGTATCGGTACTTGGGCATGGTGCAATGCAGATATCAGATCCTGCAATCATTCGGCACGGCCTTGAGCAAGGTATAAACTATATCGATACAGCGGATTGCTATTTAGGCGGACGAAATGAAAAAGTGGTGGGAAAGGCAGTAGCCGGAATACGGGACCGTGTGATTATAGCAACAAAGGTTCACATTTCCAAAGAGTCAAGGATGCGGAGATCTGTTGATCGGAGCCTTTCATCACTTGGAGTTAAAAGCGTGGATCTCATGCAGCTTCATGGTGTGTCCTCCAAGGACCAGGTTGTCAGAAAGGACATCCAGAGTCTCATGGGGAAGATGAAAAAGGAGGGAAAGTTCAAGTTTGCTGCAGTCACAACACACAGTAATCAAATTGAAGTACTTGAAGCTGTCACAGATGATGGATTCTACGATGCTGTTTTGGTTGCTGTCAATTTTCGATCTCCGAACAAACTCTTTAAAACGATTAAGAAAGCTGCTGATGGGGGGGTTGGAATTATTGCAATGAAAACCCAAAACGGCGGTTTCAAGGACAGCACCTTGCCAGAGCTAACCCCGCATCAAGCTGCGTTACGGTATGTCGTTGATAAGCCGGGCATTCACGTGGCGGTCCCCGGAATGCTAAGCAAGAAAATGATAGATGAAAGTCTTGAGGCTACCAGTAGGACAGTAGACTTCTCAGATATTTTGAGACTTGAACATTACAGGAGGGAGTTAATTGGCAAGGCTTGCTCGTTTTGTTCAAACTGTACCGATCAGTGCCGCTATGGAGTCGGTGGTTTGGACGTTGCCAGAACCTTAATGTACTATGAAGGTTATGGAGATAAGGCTCTTGCGGATAGCAACGGAAGACGAGTTCTATCTAATATAAAACTTTGTACAGATTGTGAAGGATGTACAGTTAATTGTAGTCAGGGTATCGACATAAAAGCCTCAGCTCAACAAGTCTATCGTTATTTATCCTAACAACGAGCTAACTACGCAGTGAAATAGTTATTTTCAATAGCGAAAACGTTTTTACCTTCTTGTTGGAAAACTTTTGTTTGTAAGATTTTTATTAAATATTGATGTTTTCAGTTTATCTGAAAATATATTATAAATTATGGTTTTGTTTTGTTGCTATAATTCGCGAATGATTTTTGGTCATTATTTTGACTAAATATTCAAGCCTCTTAATTCAAGGAGATCTAAGCCCATGGCAGATAAAGCCTTTCAGGATTATTACCCGGACGAACTCAGTCATTGCTATGGGTGTGGTCGACTCAATGTCCACGGTCTTCAAATCAAAAGCTATTGGGACGGTGATGAAAGCATTGCCCTGTTCCAACCCAAAGAAAAGCATATGGCTATCCCGGGTTTTGTTTACGGTGGTTTGATCGCTTCATTAATTGACTGCCATTGTACAGGCACAGCCGCTGCTGCATTGTATCGGAAAGAGAGACGAGCCATGGACACAGACCCACCAATACGGTTTGTTACCGCCTCCCTCCACGTAGATTATTTGGCCCCAACACCTTTGACATCGCAAATGGAAATCAGAGGAATTGTAGCCGAAATAACACCTAAAAAAGTAGTGATTGAGGCAAGGGTGCTATCTGAGGAGAAAGTATGCGCAACGGGAAAAGTTGTGGCTGTTCAAATGCCCAAAGCCATGGCCGCAATGGTGGCAGGTGTAAATCTATGAGCTAAATTAGTTAATTGGAATCATCTTAGCTTAGTAAAGTGCCGGTAGATGTCAACCATTTTGCTCTGGTTAATGATACATTGCTCCTTATACTATTGGGTTATATCAGAACATAATCTGGAAACATCAATAATTTAAAGTGCTGCATTTGCAGCTTGTTTTCTGGCAATAAATTTGAATTTTCAAAAGTGTCAGAATACTCCTTTTCTGGAAAGTTTCTTAGGCCTGATCAACTTGGAACTTCACAGGAAAAATTTACAATTTTATAGTCAAAGAAGAAGCAAGATCTTTGAATTGGCAATATTAACGACTCCGTTCACATGCGGTAATCAGCCGTCGCTTGCAACGGCTGGTTCGGCAAAGCTGTGATCTTGAAGTCATTGAGTGATAATTTACTCTCCCATTGAGGCAATCTGTTTGCCGGGCCTTTGATTTGTATGAGTGGCGGCACGCGGTCTGCAAGCCCGTTAATCTTGGCCCACAATGTCGTGTCTCCCCAGAATTGTGGTGGTTTATCAGCAGACGCCACGGACGTGAATATACTACCCGGTGTTTCGCACCCTCCACGGATTGCTGCCAGGGCAAGATCCTCAAGCCGTCCCAACCCACTTTTCGGATCGGGTTGTTCCTGCACCCATCTTACTACGGCGGCGGGAACCCAAGGTAACGGAGCCTCCCGCATCTCCGATAGTTCAGCGAACAAGGCGGCATCCTGTGTTGCGAATGCCTCGTCGACGATCACGCCACAACTGAATTGCTCGTCCGTGACCTGAATTTGGCTACCGTAGAGTGATGCAAGTTGCTCGGGTTGAAGTTGTCCGAGCCCGTGGAACGGGTCGATTCCGCTGAATGTGTCGACACAAAGGAGTTCCACTTCACGAGCACCCCTGTGTTGCAAACACGTCAGAATATGAGCGAGCATGGCCTGGTCAAAGAGGCACGCATCAAACCACAGGACGATGCGGGCATAAGTTGCTGCATCCGCCAGTTTTCGGTACTGATTGCGGAGTGTTTCCAGGACATACTCCCTATCCAGTCCACCATTAGTTGATTCTTCCAAAAACACCGCTCGAGAAATGAGAGCATCCTCATCAGGCCACCCAGGATTACGAGGTCCATCATATAGAATGTCGTGCCAGACGAACACTTCCCCCGGGAGTCCAGC
>CAXMTO010000097.1:0-13720 GCA_964196355.1 uncultured Myxococcota bacterium | reverse complement strand
AAAAAAGATAAAGGCAGAACCATATCAAATGTAAATCAAAGCGATGTTTGTCTCAAGTTCACACTTCTACTGTAAATTCAATTAAGAAGTTGCCCCAAAAACCTAGCAACATAAAAAGGTGTTTTTGACGTTTATAAAAGAAAAATTTCTGAGAATAGCCTAACAGCAAAAAACATTTTAAAATCCTAGATGGTTCCAGATTATGTTTGCAGGCCACTTTTGAGGAAATGTTAGGAAGATTGCAAGATAACATGACAGGATCGTGCAGTATCTTGAAGTACCGGATAGAGATTTCCACTGCCAATGAGAATGGGCAGACTGATCCAACGATTTGAGTTTATTCCTGTAAATCTTCCGGTTGCCTGAGAGAGAACAGTGGGGATTGTCAGATTTGTTTGAGACACTGTTACATGGTATGTCAGATCGGATCTCAGTTTTTCACTTTAATACCTCCCAAAAAGGTATTAATAAGTCTTAATATGAAAATAAAAAAACCCGCTAATAGTCAATCTACTAGTGGGTTTACGTTTTGAGCGCTTTGGATTTTAAGTCTCGGGTGTCTACCAATTCCACCATCCAGGCATTCTGGTTGCTTTTACCATACCAGAATATTCCTTGTCAATCTCCAAAAGCAGGAGATCTGCTGACTGCTGATATTTCCTGATATCAACGTGGTATTCGGAAAATACCATGGTATCCCTGCCGTTAGACTGAAAGAGCTGCCCGGTTTATTATTGTCAGCATCTCTTTAACAGCCTGGTCAAGCCCGGTAAAAACAGCTCTGGCAATAATTGCATGCCCAATTGAAAGCTCTTCAATGATGTCCAGGGCTGCGATGGGGGCAGTGTTGCTGTAATTTAGGCCATGGCCGGCAAAAACGCGTAAATCATAATGGTACGCGGCTTCTGCCGCTGTTGCGAGTAGTTGATACTCATGGTCCTGAGCTATATGATTTTCAGCTTCGCTGTAGGAGCCCGTGTGGAGTTCAACAAATGTTGCCCCTACATCTTTAGCTGCTTTCAGTTGCTTGGGGGCGGGGTCAGTGAAAATAGATACAGGGATACCCTTTTGGCTCAATTTTTCAATGGTTTTTGCAATTTTTTTCTTTTGCGAAATGATGTCCAGACCGCCTTCGGTTGTCAGCTCCTGACGATTTTCCGGGACAAGAGTGACAAGGTCTGGTTTGAGATTGAGGGCTGTTTTGATGATATCTTTGTTGGCACCCATTTCAAGATTCAGTTTTGTTTTCACAGTCTGACGAAGCAGGAAGATATCGCGGTCCTGCATATGTCGCCGGTCTTCACGTAAATGAACAACAATGCCGGACGCTCCTGCCAGTTCGCAAACAGCAGCTGCAGCAACAGGATCCGGTTCATTGGTTCCTCTAGCCTGTCTGAGAGTTGCGACATGATCCACTTTAATTGCAAGTTTGGTCATCATGGTTTTCCTGTGAAATTGTAGCTTGTTGAGTATTTTTTTTTCTTTGTTGAACATCTCTTTTGCATGCCTGGGCGATCTCTCATGGTCGTAACCAAGCAGGTGGAGCATACCATGGATGAGCAGCCAGCTGATTCGATCGTAGAAGCTCTGGTCGTACTCAATAGATTCGCGTCGGGCAGTGTCAACGGAGATGACAATATCTCCAAGTTCTTTGACAGGTATTGAGTCTGGCCATTGGTCAGCACCCTCAGAAAAAGGAAAAGAGAGGACATTGGTTGGCTGATTTTTATTCCTGTACTGATTGTTTAACTGCCGAATTTTCTCGTCGTCAACGAGGAGAATACTGACGGTGTGATCAGCTGCGCTACATTGCTTTAAAAGCCAGTTAGAAAGTGATTTTACGCGGCATGGGTTAAAAGGAAAAGCACCAGGATCGCACTGCATCGAAAGATCAGTTGGCACGTTTATCCTTTTCCAGTTTTTCGTACGCGTTTATTATCTTTTGAACGAGGGGATGACGAACAACGTCAGCTGTAGAAAAATTGCAGAATTTGATACCATCAATATTGCTTAATATTTTTTTGGATTGAAGCAGCCCTGAGTGATGTTTGTTAGGGAGATCGACCTGGGTGATGTCTCCTGTAATAACTGCCATGGAATCAAAACCTATCCGTGTAAGAAACATTTTCATCTGCTCTCTGGTAGTGTTTTGTGCTTCATCCAATATAATAAAGGCGTTACTCAATGTCCGACCTCGCATAAATGCCAAAGGTGCAATCTCGATTACGTTCTGTTCTATGAGGTCCATTGCTTTTTCAGGCCCAAGCATATCGTTGAGTGCATCGTGCAGTGGGCGAAGGTATGGATTTACCTTTTGAGCTACATCGCCAGGCAGAAATCCCAATTTTTCGCCAGCTTCAACTGCTGGTCGTGTCAGAATAATGGAACCAACCTGATCACTGCTGAGAGCAGATACAGCCATGGCGACCGCAAGATACGTTTTGCCTGTGCCGGCAGGACCGATTCCGAAAACGATATCATTATTTCTCATTGCTTCGATATATCGCTTTTGGTTGTGAGTTTTTGGTGAAATGACGCGGTTACGGGTCGTTACATAAACTTTATCGAGAAAGATTCGGTCCAGTCTCGCTTTCGGGTCAGCTTCCAGTATCTTCAGACCGAAAGCGAGGTCGGAACTATAGAGGGGATAGCCCCTGTTGATAAGCTCATAGAGCTGATTGAGCAGTTGCGCAACCAGCTCTACTTCATGGGGGAATCCGACTATACGTAATTCAGTGCCCCTCGCATTGATTGTGACTCCTGAGCTCTTTTCAAGAATGAGTAGATTTTTATTCAGATCTCCATAGAGTGTTCCGGCATTCACGTAATCAGGGAAATTGATTTCCCGATGGGTAAATTGTGGGTTCATGAAGCTATTTCTTTTCCCCTAGTTTTTTCAACTCATCGTCGATCAGGATTTGAAATCCCTTAAGACTCCGCTGTTTAGGCTTGCGACCATTAATAAAAACAGTAGGTGTTCCGGTCACACCAGCCTTTTTGGCATCTGAAAGATCCTTTTGTAGTTTCGCCCTGATTTTGGACGAGTTCATGTCTTTTTTAAAGCGCACCATGTCAAGATTGAGTTCTACCGCTGTCTGTTGGATAACATCCATACTGAGTTTTTTGGCGGCAAAAAGCTTGTCATGAAATTCCCAGAATTTACCCTGTTCATAGGCGGCGAGGGCAGCACGCGCTGCTGGTTCAGCAGTTTTGTGAAAGTTAAGGGGCATATTTTTAAAAACGATTTTTACGGTCTCAGGATTTTTTTCGAGCACCTGCTCGAGAAGTGGCAGAATCTTGCCACAGTAAGGTCATTCAAAATCCGTGAAAACGACAAGGGTTACAAGTGCGTCCGCTGGACCTTCAAAAGGAGAGTCAGCGGTTCCAATATCAACTACGAATGAAACAGAGATGGAGCTGAAGGTGTTTTTTACGTTATTTATTAGATAGAGTGAATCTCCCTGGGGGGATATGTCTATGGTTGAAACTCCTTGTTCTATTGGTATATTTCCCTGGAGCTGTCCTTCCCTGTTGAAAATCTGTACTTGTTGTTTGTCGTTAAGGATATAAACATATTTGCCGTCAAGGGAGTAAACCATATCCAGGGTTTTGCTTTCAGTAGGCCAGCTTTTAGTCAGTTTCCATTCGATGCGCTGATCCTGGCCTTCCGGTACTGCTGTCAGTGCATAAGAGCTTGTGGCAATGCAGAAGCAAGCTATACATGCCATGGAGATTTTCAAAAATTTCATAGAGACCTCTTAGGTTGTTGAAAATAATAAGCGACATGGCTGAACAGTTGAATAATAGCCATTCTAAAACTTTTTGCAAGATTACTCACTGTTATCTTCTCAAGAAAAAGGTATAGAAGGTGTCGTACCGCAAAAGAAGTGACGGAGTTGTATGATGATCTGATTTTTAAAGGAACTTTTTTCACAAAGCCACCACAATAACAAGTACAGTCTTGACTGCACTGCGTATGTGGATTAATTAGTACCTTACTCCTGAAACACTGCAATAAAAAACAAGAAACTGAGGAATGTATATTGAAATTGTGTGGTTACATATACTACCAAGGTACTTATACCCCCTTGTGGGGTGTTAGTACCTCTTGTTAAACACTAATACCAGTAAACGGTATAAAATCCTGCACTCTTTTCATTACCCGCTTGAGGGGTATAAGTGCTTTGTTTTTTCTGACAGGTTTTCAGGAGTAAGGCACTAATTGAAAGCTTAATCATTTTATGTGTGGATAACCGCATAATCCGGGTAAGATATCTATGGTTATTATCAAAACGGCAAATAGCTCGATACGGTTGCGAGGGTGGCGGAATTGGTAGACGCACCAGACTTAGGATCTGGCGGGGAGACCTGTGGGGGTTCGAGTCCCCCCTCTCGCACCAAAAGAAACAAAAAGCCCTGAAACCATTTAGAAATAAGGGTTTCAGGGCTTTTTGGTTTTTTTTATATTTCTTGTTGTCATCTGTACTTCACAAAATATGTATAGTCGTTCCAGACAGATTGCCCTTCCTCTTTTGTAAAAAACTGGTCAGAGGTTTATGGGAGAAGTAAATCCCAGTAATTCAGTACCAAAATAGTAATGCACCAGAAAATAGCGCAATGCAGATAATCAAAGTAGAGGACCAACGGAACCGTGATATTTTTATTCGTCTGCCATGGGCACTGTATAGAGATGACCCAATGTGGATCCCCCCATTACTGCTAGAACGGCGTATGCACATCTCACCCAAAAACCCCTATTTTGAGCATGCGTCATGCTGTATGTGGATAGCTTATAGAAACGGAAAACCGGTTGGGCGTATCAGTGCCCAGGTCGATCGATTACATCTTGATCATCATCAGGATGATACCGGTTTCTGGGGAATGCTGGAAGCTGAGGATAACCTTGAAACCTTCCAGGTACTTATAGGCACAGCGGAATCCTGGCTTTATGAAAATGGAATGAAAAAAGCACGGGGACCGTTTAATCTCTCAATTAATCAGGAATGTGGTTTACTGATAAATGGCTTTGACACGCCGCCGTCTATGATGATGGGACATAGTCGACCATACTACGCCGAGCGGATAGAACAATGCGGCTACAGCAAGGAAAAGGATTTACTGGCTTACCTGGTCCATACAGACGTTGAGCCTTCCGCGGTCAGGAAAGCGATCATCAAAAAAACTCAAAAGCGTATTCAGACACGATCCCTGAACAAATCACATTACCAGAAAGATTTGGAGACTGTTTTCAGCATATTTAATGATGCTTGGGCCAAGAACTGGGGCTTTGTCCCCTTTACCCCGAAGGAATTTTCTCACTTAGCCAAAGACCTGAAACTGCTGATCAATGAAGAGCTTGTCAGAATCGCCTACGTAGATGACATACCAGCTGCTTTCATAGTGTTGCTGCCAAATTTAAACGAGGTTATTAGAGATCTAAACGGTACACTATTGCCCTTTGGCTGGGTTAAAATGCTGTGGCGCCTGAAGGTAAAATATCCTCAAACCGGAAGGGTACTCCTTATGGGTGCCCTCTCCAGATACCAGGAAAGCCTGCTGGGTGCGGCACTTGCGTACAGGGTGATAGGGGAGATACAGGATGCGGCTATTAAATGTGGAATAAAAGAATTAGAATTGTCCTGGGTACTTGAAGATAATCATGGGATACGCGACATAATAGAGGATGGCGGCGGGAGGAAGTATAAAACATATCGTATATATAACAAAGAACTTTGAGTCAAAAGATATGTGAGTACGAATGCTATATTTAAACGCACGATGAGACAGATAACCGCACGTAATTTTATAATTCTAGTCATTCTTCTGATAGCTGTTTGGGTGGCTGTATTGGGGGGGCGCTATTCGCGGGTTTTATGGCCGGAGGCACCCCTTGAACTCATACCCGAGAACGTTGACCTGACACTAAAAAACATAAAATATACCAAAACCCGTGATGGAGAACCGCTGTGGACTTTGATTGCCGACTCTGCCGCCCACTCCATGGACGACAGTATTACCCGGATTAAAAATGTTCGGATGATCTTTTATGATCAGGACGATGGGGATGTGTTACTGACTGCAGAATACGGGGAGTTGATACCTGAATATAGCACAGTTACTGTAAGTACCAATGTCGTTGTGAAAAACCCTAAAGGAAACACCCTGAAGACTGATTTCCTCGAATATAAAGAGGCTGTCAATATCCTGCAGACGGATAGAATTGTAACAATTATTGGTGATCATTTTGTAGTAAATGGTAAGGGCATGACGGTCGATGTTGACGAGAGAACTCTGGTTTTATTGAGCGATGTGAAAGCAGAGCTTAAAGGCATGAATAGCTATTAGTACCTTACTCCAGAAACACTGCAATAAAAAACTAGAAACTGAGGAATGTGATTTAAAATTATATGGTTACCTATACCACCAAGGTACTTATACCCCCTTGTGGGGTGCTAGTTTGCAGTTCATCTGCACATACATACAATGTTGTTTTAATTCTGATTAGACCTTGAGCATCAACAGCAAAAATGTGTCTTAAGTCTCATGAATCTATCAACGTCGTGAAGATGTTGAATGGTTCGTGAATAACGGAGAGTAAACTGAATAAATAATGGTCAGGAAACTTTCAGCACAGGGACTTGAAAAATCCTATAAAGGCAGAACTGTTGTCTGCGGAATTAGCCTGGAGGTTCATTCCGGTCAGGTTATTGGCCTGTTAGGATCAAATGGTGCAGGCAAGACTACAACCTTTTACATGGTAGTCGGTCTGATTAAGCCCGATAAAGGCCGGGTTTTTCTCGATGATCGGGACTTGACCGGAATGCCGATTTATGCCCGGGCCAAGGCCGGGATTTCCTACCTCCCCCAGGAGAAGTCAGTTTTTCAAGGATTATCCGTTGAGGATAACATTATGGCAATCTTAGAGACTCTTGATCTCAGTCAGGCTGAACAAAGGGCGCGCCAGGAAAAGTTGTTGAACGATTTTCAGCTAACGCATGTGGCAAAAAGCAAGAGCTACTCTCTATCAGGTGGTGAACGCAGACGTCTCGAATTCGCTAGAGCGCTGGTAATTGAACCTGAATTTATATTGATGGATGAACCTTTTGCCGGAGTTGATCCAATTGCTGTTATAAATATACAAAACATTATCGGTCAATTGAAAAAAAAGGGGATTGGTGTTCTGATATCTGATCACAATGTCAGAGAAACACTTGGAATATGTGATAAAGCATATATTCTCAACCAAGGTGAAATTTTAGAATATGGTGAGCCCGATATCATAGCTGCCAGCCCCAGGGCCAGAAAAATTTATCTTGGAGAAAAGTTTGAGTTGTAAGGTTAACAACCATATTTCCAGCTTTGCGGGGGGGAGGAAACTACCGGATTCAGGAACTGCTGATCTGAACGGTTTGATTTTTGATAATCTGCGCAGTGCCGCCTTCCAGCCGATATGCCCTGTCTGCAGAATCTAATATGGCCGTTTGATGCGAAATTGCTAGAATAGTGAGCTTGTCACTCAGTTGACGAAGTGTCTGGCAAATTTCAGCTTCACTCTCGGGATCAAGTGCGCTGGTCGCTTCATCCAGGATAAGCAGTTCCGGTTTATGTATCAGGGCGCGGGCAATTGTAATGCGCTGTCGCTGGCCCCCTGAGAGGCGGGTGCCGCGTTCACCAACGACTGTGTGTATACCGTCATCCATTTTCGCAACGAAATCCCATGCTCCTGCATCACGCAGGGCATTTTCCACATCGAGTTCAGTCAGTTCCGTATCGCCAAGAGTTACATTAACTAACAATGTATCATGTAAGAGAAGCGTCTCCTGAGGGACATACCCGATCATTCGGCGCCAGGCTTTCAGATCTATAACATCCAGTTCCGTTTCATCAATCCACACCTGACCTTTCAGGGGTACAAGAAGCCCTGTGATCAGGTCAACAATAGTTGTTTTTCCTGAACCGGAAGGGCCTACTATTGCCGAAAATGACCCTTTGGGGAACGTCAAAACGGCCTCATTAAGAACAGGCTGCCTTTCGTACGTAAAACTTACGCTCTGCAGGCGGATAGAGTCGTTAAAGGTAGGCTTACGTGTGCCGGTAACGGCTTCTTTTTCTCTCTCTGCTTCTTTTATTTTTGACCGAATGGACCAGTAAGCGCTTTCGGCAATAACCATGGATTGATATTCTTTTTGAGCTCTCTGGAGTGATTTTAAAATTTTCACCAGCATAAAAAACATGATCAATACAGTAGCCAGGGGGATTTTCCACCAGACCATTGCCACATAGAGAGCAAAGGTGAAAAAGATGGTGATCAGTGGCTCCTGAAGAGCTTTAAGGGCTTCTGTGCTGAAGACTTCCTTCTGTAAAGCTGCGTTCAAGCGTTTTGTTTCCCTCCTCAGCACAATAATGGCCATGTGTTCACGAGCCATAGCCCTCAGTGGTTTAATAGACTGCAGGGTGTCAGTTAAAAGGGTGAGCACTGACTTCAAAATGCTTGTCTGGCTTTTACCGGCAGTTTTGGCTGTGATGACAAGACGCCGAAGAACAAACAGAATTATCAGCCCTCCGCACAAGGTGAACAAGGTTTCCTTCCAGGCCAGAAAGAGAGCAATCGAAGCATATACAGTTGTGTGTAATAAAAGGGTTATCACTTTAATACCAAACGAATATGCAATAGCAGCCCGGGTGGCCTCCGTGGCAAAGGCATTGCTGAATCGGCCGATCGGTTGATGGACATAATATTTCCATCGTGCGGCGAACAGCGCGTGAATAAGAGCCAAACGAAGATCTGTTGCCACCTGGGCAACCATATATCCAACTCTTTTATTAGCCAGCAGCACGAGAAGAGCTTTTAGTAAAATACTGAAGACAAAAATAGTCAGTAATACGCCAATGGTCTGTGGTATACCGACGGTATCAAAAAATCCTGTTATCAGGTTCTCAAGGGTGGAATTGGGTTGTGGGGCAGCAATGTCGGAGCCATCGGGTTTTTTCAGAACCAGGCTCAGCAGCGGCAGCAGCATCGATAAGCCGACCCCCTCAGCAAGACCGGCAAAGAGCATGGCCAAAAGGGTAATGATGCTTTGGGAGGGATAATGTTTGAAAAAGGTAATGATTAAATGCACGGTGAGCCGGTTAGCTTTGACTGCCGGTTAAAGAAGCAAAAGCCTCCCCAATTCTTTCCACCTGCTCTTTTGAATGGGCGGCACTCAGGCTGCAGCGAAGCAGTACGCCGCCATCGGGAGTGGCGGGAGGTAAAACCATGTTAACGTAGATAGAGCGTTCCAGGAGCCCATTCCATACAGCAACCGCCTCATCCATGTCATTGTAGCTTATGGCGATTATTGGACTAGGCTCAGGCCCGACACTGCAGCCGAGACTTTTTAAGCGTTGATACAAATGATTGGCATTATCCCAAAGTCTGTGCCGCAACTCGGGTTGTGAATGTAGTATCCGCAGGGCAGTACGAGTGGAGGCAATAGCTGAAGAAGCTGAAGAGGCTGTAAATATATATGGTCTGCTCGAATATCGTATGAGATCAAGCTCCGGGTGATTACTGGTACAAAAACCTCCAATTGCACCAAGGCTTTTACTGAAAGTACCGATAATGAAATCAACAGAGTCTTCAACGTTTGCTTCTTCAGCCAATCCTCGGCCAGTTTTCCCAAGGACTCCAAGGGAATGTGCTTCATCTACAACAAGGTAAGCCCCGTATTTATTTTTCAAGGCGACAATATTTGACAATGGTGCCCGATCACCCATCATGGAGTAGATTCCCTCCACAACTATCAGGACATTGGTGTCCCTTTTCTCAAGCCGCTTTAAACGCTTTTCCAGGTCCGCTGCATCATTATGCCGGAAACGAATAACCTCAGCTCCTCCCAACCTGCATCCGTCATAAATACTGGCATGACAGTCAGCATCTAAAAGAATGACTTCTCCGGAGCCTACTATGGTTGATAGTATCGCCAGGTTTGCGACGTAACCAGTTGAAAATACAATTGTTTTGTTTTTGCCAAAAAAATCGGATAATTCCTGCTCCAGGGCCAAATGTCCAGCGAATGTCCCGTTGGCCATTCGTGAACCGGTGGTACCAGTACCCTCTTTTTTAACCGCCCTGCATGATGCCTGTATGCATTGTTCATTAAAAGTCAGACCAAGGTAGTTATTGGTACCGGCCAGGAGCATCGGGCGTCCGTTTATGACAGCTTCGGTAGCAGAATGGATATCCTCCATGACGATGTTGAAGAAATTACAGTGATTTTCCTCAATAGCCCGGCGCGCTTCGGCCAACTTTTGAAATTTATCAAAAACAGACATTATTATTCATTTCCAGTTAAATTTAGTATCTCAACGGCCAGATCTTCAACAGTGCTGATCCCCGGCAATATATTAATTGGGATTGAAATGTCAAAGCTATCCTCTAAAATTTCCAGGATTTCCATGACTTTTACAGAGTCCAGACCCAAGTCGTTTACGAGATCCAGATCTGCGGCAGCCGGGGGAGCATCTTCTTGCATCATTGGTTTGACAATATCAAGAATTTGTTGCAATACCTCTTGTTTTGTTGGCATGTCTCTTCATTCCTCTCACTGTTTACTAAATTCGGGAGATGTTCCTGAGCAATTTAACGCTTACCGGGGCTGATTTTCATTAAATTGTGTGCTTATTTCAGAGAACCGAAAGTTCGTCGCAGCCCAGCTTCCAGGGATAACTGGGGAAGCCATCCAGTGTCATCGCTGAACTGTTTATTATCGGCAACCCAGTCTGGATGAATCACTTCCCGTACTTTGCCGGGTGTCAGCATCGGTGAGCCATTGAAAATTTTCGCTGCCATGAGGTTAACCGTTGCAATCATGTTTAAAAACGGAATTGGAATGTTTACCCTGGTTATCGATTTGCCACGCAAATGCTGAACCACATCGATTATCTCCTGCCATGAGTAACCATTTGGATGTCCATCATGCAATTCATAAAATCGTTGCTGATGTTGACAATTGTAAAGCCAGGAAACTATCGCTTCAGCCAGATCTTCTACACAGAGAAGCGAAACACGGTTTTTGTCAGAGCCGATCATAGGTGCGATTCCTCGGAACATCCACTGAAAAAGAGGCAGCATCTCACGGTCTCCAGGGCCATATATCGCGGGCGGTCGAAAGACACTCCAGAACATATTGTTTGAGTAGGAGGCTAGTGTTTTCTCACCTTTTAATTTACTTGCAGCATAATATGACAACTGAGGTTCCCTTGCTGCAAGAGAAGAGAGCAACAAAAAACGCGGCGGAGCATCCTGTTTGGCGGCAAGCTGAACCAGCCGCGATAAACCGTCAACATTAACCCGGTCGAAATCAATCTTCCCTGCACCGCGCACTGCCCCTGCACAGTGCACTATCGCCTCTACGCCGCTAACCAGTCGTTCAAGACTGTCCATGTCATCAAGATCACCAAAAACGATATCTCCCGCAAAATCGTCTGGTTGCCTATGTGCTGATGCTGGACGAACCAACGCCCGAATCCGACAGTCTGTGGATGCCAGTCGTTTCACCAGTACACTGCCTATGAATCCCGTTGTTCCAGTTATGGCAATTGTACAAGACATGAAACATTCAGTATATTAAAAGTGCAGTTGCTTTTGCGGCACTACGGCTTATTGGTGGATGCTGAAAACAAATGAGTACCTTACTCCTGAACTTCTGCCATAAAAAACAAGAAACCGAGGAATGGTTTTTGAAATTATGTTGGTAGAAAAATCACCATGGTACTTATACCCCCTTGTGGGGTGTTACGTCACTAAAGCCTTGCTTCCAGTTAATAGTTGTTCAGCGGCAATCTGCTGCAGGTAATCATTTTTTGTCGTATGGCGGGATGGTTTTCCTGATGTTGTACGGTTCAAAGTGTTGCGTGGTACCAGTTCTATTATACAGTCAATACCCAATTCCTGGCGGATTTGTCCGCTTAATCGGGTGATCAGGTCAAGACGTTTCTGTTCTTCGTTTTCTCGACATTCGATCATTACAACGGCAAGTTCCTCTCCATGCGGATTCGGAATAAAAAAAGCCATTGCATCACCTGTTCTTATTTCAGCCTGCATCTCCGCAAGATATTCAATATCCTGGGGCCAGATGTTACGGCCATTAATGATGATCATATCTTTTGAACGCCCGGTGACAACGACATCAGAACCTATCTGGTAGGCTATATCACCGGTATTAAGCCATCCGTCGTCAGAGAGAACTTCGAGGGTGGATTCAAGGTCTTTGAAATAGCCTGTCATCACACTCGGTCCACGCAGATACAGGGAGCCGCATTGCCGCTCAGGGAGGACTAGCCCCTCTATATCTCTAATTTCCAATTCATAATCGGGCATCAGAGCACCGCAGTTGACGAAACTGTTAATTCGGCAATTATCTTCGTTCAAGAGAGGATCGACCTGCACTGCTTTCCCATGTAAAGCGAGTTGATCGGCATCGATGTGATCAACCTGCACGCCCTTCTCAAGCGGCCCGAAACAAACAGCAAGAGAGCATTCCGCCATTCCATAACAGGGGAGAAAGGCGCCAGAATCAAAGCCGCTCTGCTCAAGCTGTTCGGCAAAATTCTCCAGTGTCTCGGTGCGAATCATTTCCGCGCCAACGCCTGCAATACGCCAATTGCTCAAATCATATCCACCAGCCTCACCATCACGCAGGCGGCGGGCTACCAGATCATAGCCAAACGGCGGGCTGAAAGATATGGTCCCCTGATTATCGGACAGGAGTTTCAGCCATAATCGAGGACGCATTGCAAAATCTCTGGTGCGTAAAAAATCGACTGAAATCTGGCATGCCAGCGGTACCAGAAGCAAACCGACCAGACCCATGTCATGAAAGTAGGGCAGCCAGGATACGGCACGATCGCCTGGTCGCACCTTGACACCATGTTTGGTAATTACAGAGAGATTATGCAATACTGCTTTCTGGGTTATCATAACGCCCCTTGGAAACCTGGTGCTTCCAGAGGTATATTGCAGGTAAGCAAGCTCTGTCTCATCTTTAGGCTGTAATTTTGCATCAGATTCCTGGAGATTGTCAAATGCCTGCAGATTTCCGAAGAACACGAGGCCTGAGTTGGCGGCAGCTTCCGTTAAGAAGGGCAGGAAATCATCTGTGGCCATCGCCAACTGAGCGTGACAGTTCGACAATAAGCGTTCAAGCTGATCGATATATTCCTTCCGCCCGCTTAACTGTATAACGGCCGGCAGGGGAACAGGTGTCAGCCCTGCATATTGACAAGCAAAGAAAAACCGGACGATGTCCGGATGTGTATCTGCGACAAGTGCCACTCTTGACCCCCGTGGCACTCCCAGGTTGATCAGTTTTCTTGCAAGAGATCGCGCTTCGGTGCGCAAGGTGCTGTATGACAGGACAGAATACAATTCACCGCGACCGGAGTAAAAATTGTAGCCGGTTTCTCCCTTGGCGGCATAATCCAACGCTTCGACAAGGGTTGAGAAGTTCTCAAGTTGGAGTGGTAAACTATGAGAGGTGGGCGTGGGTTTCATTTAGTACAATATCTCCGTAAAACGTGTTCGTTCTGTCGGTGCTGAAGAATTTTCCAAAACCATATTTAACAGTAGATGATGATTTATTCCAGCTAAATCCTTTATAAACATGCTTCCCAGTTACATTTAAAACAAAAAAGGTAAAAAAGTCATTATTTAGTAATAAATTTATCACTAGAATAG
>CAXMTO010000096.1:0-14942 GCA_964196355.1 uncultured Myxococcota bacterium | reverse complement strand
CCATTATTCTTCGTAAATATTTCTTGTATAACCGCAAGTTACTCTCGAAGCTCTGTAAGACGGCGGCAGATAGTCTGCAAGAGTTCTTGAGTAGTGTGATGGGTGTTGAAAAATGTATATTTGGTGCGGTGATGACGATTCAGACTTTCACCACGAAAAGCACATTGTTGGTGATTATGCCAAATGGCATCCCCATATCCATGCAATTGTCGCCGATGGTCTGTTTCACAGGAGGGGTGTTTTCTACGTCATGGCCAAGGTACCTGTTAAGCCGCTACATCATCAGCTTTATCAAGGAGCAACAGGTAATCCGGAGATAAGCGAGCGGGTGAGACTTCGAGATACTGGAGCACCTTAACCTGTGGAATACGCCTGAAAGGGCTCGGCTATGAAGAACCTTTTTAAAACTGTGATTGACAGTCTATTTGGATTGAGTAGGTTTTTTCGTGCCTGTGAAAATTCAACCTTGATATCTGCCGGAAGTTGTCGATATGATGTGTTTCAACGGATTTAAGGTTCTATAGGGAAAAGTATTGACACAAATGTTACTGATTTGTAGTGTTAAATCATACGAAATTTGCTGGCGCAAGGTAACGTTGTTGGCGGGATTGGTTGAATAACCTTGGTTTGTTCAGGCATAAATTTCATGGTTGCAGGTGGACCACGAGCCTTTGAAAGGCGGTCTTAATTCCTGTTTTTTGCCGTCCTGCTGTTTGCTCCAAAAGCGATTACTTATCACCTGCTTATCACCTTTCACTTGGGTGATATGGGATAGGGTTTGATTTTGTTTTAGAATTGGACCGATCATTCCTGAATTCTTAAGACCTGGTCGTCATCACTCCGTAAATTTGTTGCCGATTTATCAAGTATTTGTCGAATCAACAGGCGTTCACTTGATTGAGACTTTTATCTTTAATTAGTGGGAATATGTAGGTGTGAAGTGTAGGTTGTTCTTAGCGCCTTGTCCAACAATATTTGTCGCTATTTCCTGAACTTTGAAGCGGTACTGGCGACTTTTTCTAGGTCTGAAATATGGAACTGGACATTCTAATCCACGATACAACCGTCATCACCATGGACGAGGGGAGGCGTGTGCTCTATCATGCATCCATTGGAATAAAACAAAGCCGTATTAGTGTCATATGCCCAGCAGATGAGGCAAAAGATTTCACTGTGAAAAAGATACTGGACGGCTCAGGGCTGCTGGTGATGCCAGGCATCATTGACTCCCACGCCCACGCAGGCCACGGCTTGACCAAGACCTTAGGAACCGGAGGTATTGGCATGCCCGGCGATTGGGACGATTTTATGGAGACAATATATTTCCGTGGCACAACCACGGATTTTTGGAAGGCAGAGGCCCGACTTTCAGGCCTGGAGCGTCTCAAGTTCGGGGTCACGACCGGTATGAGCATGTTAGGCTCTTATCCCCGCTATGATGATTTGACCTACGCTCAAGCACATGTGGAGGGAATGGTGGATATTGGTGTGCGCGATATCCTTGGTATCGGTCCGCCCAATCCCCCCTTTCCAAAACGCTTCGTAGATTGGCATGGTGATTCTCGAGGTCCGGAAAAAGTATTGTCTCATGAAGACTCATTTGCCAAGACCCGAGAAGCTGTCATACGCTTTCATGGCACTAATGGGGGATTGACCCTCTGCTATCCCACTCCCTCTGGTGTCGGCTATCGGGAAGGATTGAGCCGTGACGATCTAATTCGGCAGAACGCTGCCATGAGAGCCATTGCCGACGAGTTTAACGTACCTATTCACGGTCACGCCTACCAAGGTGATATTCTCTATGCATTCAATCACTTTGACATCCTGGGGCCGGATCTCTCTCTGGCCCATGTGACCGGAATTTCCGACGAGGAAATTCGTATCCTGGCAGACACAGGAACGCATGTTTTAAGTGGCCCAATGACCAACGCCTATATCAATAACCGCTGTCCGGTTGTCGAATTACTGGACAGCGGCGTAAACGTGGCCTTTTGCACCGACGCCAGTGCACCAAACCGCACCTATGATCTTTTGGAAAAATTGCGTATCGGCCTCTGGCTCCATCGCTCCCATTTTAAAGATGCTGACGTGCTGACAGCGGGTAAAGCCCTGGAAATGATTACCATCAATGCTGCAAAGGCTCTGGGACTGGATACAGACTTGGGGTCTTTGGAAGTAGGGAAAAAAGCCGATGTGGTGCTGCTCAACTCCCAGAAACCTCATCTCTATCCCCTCTGGCAGGAACCCCTGAGGATTGTTTACCAGGCGTCAGGCCATGATGTGGATACGGTCATTGTGGACGGTCGGCTAATCATGGAAAACCGTTCGGTTTCGACGGTTGATGAAGGGGCGATATTGGCGGACGCCCAATCAGAAGCCGAACAGATGCTGGATCGAACAGGATTTCGAGAAAGTGCCGGAATTCCTAAAAATTTTTGGAAAAGTAACCGGTATTAACGCCGGAACGATGAGGAACTGATGACTGTAACATTAAGCCGTGCAGGTTTGCATGCGGGGTCCGGATGTGGTCGCCTGGCACGCTTACTTAAAAGAGTACGGCGTAGACGGATTGACGATACCCAGATCCATTGATGAGCTTAACATCAGGGCGTTTGTTTTTTAGGATCCCGAAAAGGGTATCAGATCGAAATTCAGTCTGCATTGAGCTAAGCTTAGTCACTCCGGTGAGGCCGTCAGTATGAAGGTCCTCATAGTGATTAAGAAAACGGGGTAGTCTACTCACCGAGTGAGTAGACTATGCAATTAAAAACTGATGTATTAAACACTAAGGAGAAGAGAAGATGATGCGTTATTTCAAACTTGGCTACTGTGCCGTTGGCTTCCTTACAGTGATCTCTCTGATGCTGTCTCCACCAATGGCCACCGCCGCGGATAAGGAAATCAAAATTGCTCTCACGGCTGATGCGGTTCACATCGATCCCCAGCAGGGAAACGAACTTAGCAGCAATATCATGTTTAATCATTTTTACGATACAATGGTGCGGCGGACTCCCGAACTGGATTTTGTGCCGGGTCTGGCTGAAAGCTGGGAATTGAAGGATGATGTAACGTGGGTCTTTAAACTTAGAAAAGGCGTGAAATTCCACAACGGTGAGGAATTGAAAGCCTCGGACGTATTGTTCTCCATTGAACGCTGCAGAACGCAGCTGCAATCGAATCTTGTTCGATATATCGCTGAAGCCAGAGCGCTTGACGATTACACCGTAGAGATTAAAACTCCCGAACCATACGCCGTACTGCATATGGATCTTTCCGAGTTCCATATTCTCAACGAAAAATATGTCAAGGAAGTCGGTGATGAACAGTTGAATCTCAAACCTATGGGTACCGGGCCCTACAAGCTGGTTGAATGGATCAAGGAAGATCATATGACCTTGGCAGCTTTTGAAGATTATTATCTCGGTGAGGCCAAGATCAAAAAAGTTACCTTCAGGCCAATTACCAATCCGGCCACAAGAACCGCAGCCCTGCTGAGCAATGAAGTGGACGTGATTCAGGATCTGGCGGTTCGCGACGTCGATCGTGTAAAGGCCAATGACAAATTCAAAGTGATCACCCGTCCCAGCCTGCTGAACGTTGTTTTAGCACTGGATTACCGGGATAAGTCCCCGACCATCGACTTGCCCGTAAACCCTATGAAAGATTTACGGGTTCGCGAAGCTATCGCCCGTGCCATCAATGTGGATTCCATTATCAAGGTTATCATGAACGGCCTGGCTACTCCTTCCGATCAGTATGTGCCTGCTTCCCATATCGGTTATGTTGAAGGTCTTAATTTCCGCCAGGTGTATCCTTTCGACCTGGAAAAAGCCAAATCGCTGATGAAAGAAGCGGGCTATGAACAGGGCTTTACGATGAGTCTGGATGCCACCAATAATCGCTATGTCAACGATCAGCATATCGCCCAGGCACTAGCTGGAATGCTGGCAAAAATCAACATTACCGTGAATATGAACCTTATGCCCAAATCGAACTTTTTCGGTTACATCCGCGTGCCTTCCGATAAATCGAGTTTTATCATGAGCGGTTGGGACACACCATCCGGAGATGCGGGCGGGATGTATAACTCCATGATATATGGCCGCGACAAGAAGAAAGGCTACGGAAGGGCCAACCGTGGAGCTTACGCCAGCGAAGAATTCGATTCATGGATCGACAAGGCGGACGCAACACCGCGCATTGAAGAGCGTGACAAATTCCTCCAGGAAGCTACCAAAGTAGCGGTTCGCGACATAGTCCTGATTCCGATTCATTACGAACAGGATCTTTATGCCGTGAAAACGAACGTGGACTTGAAAGCCCGGATGGACAAGTTTGTCTGGGCCTATGAAATCGATATAAAATAATCTATAGCGGGAAGGCTATCGCCTTCCCGCTATCCGATATTTTTCTCACGCTAAGAAATGAGCCTGCAGCAGCAAAACGATGATTAGCTATTTTATCAAGCGCATCTTCCAGATGGTCGGGGTTCTTTGGGTCGTATCTATCATCGTATTCACCATGATGAGTTTCACCGGCGACCCCACCTATATGATGGTGCCTCTGGATGCCACCGAAGACGAGATTGCCAATGCCCGTATGCTGTTGGGTCTGGACAAACCGTATATCGTGCAGTACGGAATATTCCTTAAAAACATGTTACACGGCGATTTCGGCCGGTCTTTTGTGTTTCGCCAGCCCGCTTTCGGTCTCATCATAGAACGTATGCCGGCCACGGTGGAAATGGTCCTTGCGGCAATGGTATTCGCACTTCTATTGGCAATTCCACTGGGCGTGTTTGCCGGCGCCTATCCTCAGAAAAAAACCAGCAGGGGAATCATGGCCGTTTCTCTTTTGGGTATATCGCTTCCCAATTTCTGGCTGGGCATGATGCTTATATTTGTTCTGGCGGTGCAGTTTAACGTTCTTCCATCGTCTGGGCGTGGTACCACTGTACCGGTAATGGGAATAAACCTGAGCATCATTACCATTGACGGTTTGCGGCATATTATCATGCCAGCCCTGACACTCTGTTTTTCCACTTTGGCCATACTGCTCAGGATCACCAGGGCTGGAATGATGGAGGTCATGAAACAGGATTTCATTAAGTTCGCCAGGTCCAAGGGTGCTACCTTCCAGAGCGTCCTATTCAAACATGCCCTGAAAAACGCCCTCATTCCTGTGGTCACTATTTTTGGCCTTCAGTTGGGTGACCTGATCGCCTTCGCCACTATTACTGAGTATATTTTTGCATGGCCCGGTATGGGGAAACTCCTCATTGATTCTATCTATATGGGCGATCGGCCAGTGATCGTCGTGTATTTAATGTTTGTGGCATTCCTTTTTGTCATCATCAATTTTGTGGTAGACGTCATTTATACGTTGATCGACCCGCGAATTAGGCTGAGGTAAATAACCAATCCATGCCAGACATAATCAAAAATAATCAGGCCTTTTTGGCCTCTGAATTCGTTCATAATTTTCGGGGCAACAGCTCGGCGATTATCGGTAGTGTGATAATCATCTTTTTTATTTTTATCGTCGTTTTTGGTCCATCTCTGGTCCAACAGAACCCATATGACCTCGCCTCCCTTGAACTCATGGACGCCTATAAACCACCGGTCTGGCTCCCAGGAGGCGACATAAAATTTATTCTGGGTACGGACGGCCAGGGCCGGGATTTACTGGCCAGCATCGTTTACGGTACGCGAATATCATTGCTCATTGGTTTGGCAGCAATGCTCTGCTCGAGCCTGATCGGAGCAACCCTGGGGCTCATTGCAGGGTACTATGGCGGCAGATGGGACAGCGTGATCATGAGGATCGCTGATGTGCAACTCTCCTTTCCGTCATTGTTGATCGCCCTTTTTCTGATGTCCGCTTTCGGTACCGGCATAGATAAGGTTCTCATTGCTCTAACCTGTGTTGGCTGGGTGGTCTATGCGAGGACCGTACGCGGGTCGACCTTAAGTGAAAAGCAAAAGGAATATGTTCAGGCCGCGCAAGCGGCGGGTCTGCCCAACCGCAAAATTATTGTTCGGCACATCCTGCCCAATGTGCTTACACCCCTCATTGTTGTGGCCACCATCCAGATCGGTACGTTTATCCTGATTGAAGCGTCCTTGAGTTTTCTCGGTGTTGGGGTGCCCATTACCAAGCCATCTCTTGGGCTGCTGGTGAAAAATGGATTTGACGTACTGCTGAGCGGCCTGTGGTGGACATCCGTGTTTCCCGGGGCGGTCATCATGTTTATAGTTTTTGGCATCAACCTCTTAGGTGACTTTCTGCGAGATGAGTTAAATCCTCGGTTACGATAAGGTACTGCATGGACAAAGGATTATTAGATATTCGTGGATTGAAAACCTATTTCCACACATTTGGCGGAGTGATCAAAGCCGTAGATGGAGTGGACTTTTCCCTTAATGAGGGTGAAATATTGGGAGTGGTCGGCGAATCCGGTTGCGGAAAATCCGTAGTCGGTTTTTCCATAATGGGCCTGATCGATGCGCCAGGCCGTATCGAAAGCGGAGAAATCCGTTTCAATGGTGCTAATCTGCCGGATCTCAATGAGCAGGAGATGCGCAAAGTTCGGGGTATAGAGATCACCATGATCTTTCAAGACCCCATGACCTCGCTCAATCCGCTCTATACCATTCAGGCACAGATGGAAGAGGTAATGAAGCTCCACAGCAACATGAATGGAGAACAGAGAAAGAGACGCTGCATTGAGCTGCTCGATGACGTGGGAATTTCACAGCCCGCCTCGAGGTTAAAGAACTATCCTCACCAGTTTTCCGGCGGTATGCGGCAGCGGGTGATTATCGCCATTGCCTTGGCGTCCAATCCCAAGCTGGTAATTGCCGATGAGCCCACGACAGCCCTGGATGTGACCATACAGTCCCAGATTCTCAAATTGATGAAACGCCTGGTCCGGGAACACCACACTGCCATGATCTTCATTACCCACGATTTGGCAGTGGTCTCTGAAATGACTGACAAGATAATGGTTATGTATTGCGGTCGTATTGTCGAAAAGGGGACCCGTGACGACATCATCAATCGCAGCCGGCATCCGTATACTCTGGGGCTTTTGGGCTCGATACCAAATTTGGCTTCACGGCAAAAACGGCTTAATCAGATTCCAGGCATGGTACCCAATATCATGCATCTTCCGTCTGGTTGTGCATTCGCTCCTCGCTGCGATTATGTCCATGAGAAGTGCCGGACACATCGGCCTGAACTTGTGGAGCTCGAGCCAGGGCACAAAATCGCCTGTTATTTCCCGGTGGAGAGATAGCACATGAGCCATTTGCTGGAAGTCTGCGAACTTGAACAACGATTTGACGTCAGCCCCGGATTTTTTGATCGATTGAAAATTCGAGACGGCCGCCTCAGATTCCAAAAAAGTATTGTGCACGCCGTAAATGGTGTCAGTTTTCATATTGATCGCGGAGAAGTACTCGGTCTGGTTGGTGAGAGCGGCTGCGGAAAATCTACCGTCGCCAAGACCATAGTCAAACTGTACGACCCCACAGGCGGGCAGATCAAGGTTAATGGCGAGGACATCACGGCATACAATTACCAAAAGATGGTGCCGGTGCGTAAAACAATCCAGGTGATCTTTCAGGATCCCTATGCCTCACTGAATCCCAGACTCAGGGTTATGGATATCATCACCGAACCAATGGCTTTTATCGGAGCGCCGGTCAGCAAAACCGAGTTGCGCCAAAAAGGCATGGCACTATTAAAGCGGGTTGGGCTCGGAGAGGAACATGCCAACCGGTATCCTCACCAATTCAGCGGCGGACAGCGCCAACGCATCGGTATCGCCCGGGCCTTGTCCGTTGAACCGGAATTGGTCATCGCTGATGAACCGGTTTCAGCGCTGGATGTTTCGATTCAGGCCCAAATCCTGAACCTGATGATGGATCTGAAAGAGGAGTTCGGCTTTTCATATCTTTTCATCACCCATGATCTCTCTGTGGTTCGTCACATAAGCGATCGGATCGGGGTGATGTATCTCGGGTTCCTGGTTGAAACCGGTCCCACCGAAGATATATTCCAGCGGCCAAGACACCCATATACTCGAGCACTGTTATCGGCAGCTCCCAGCGTCTATGAAAAGTTGCACATTGAACCCTTATCTATTACGGGTGAAGTTCCCACAGCCCTGGAATTACCTGCAGGCTGCAGTTTCCAATCCCGCTGCCCTTTTGTCTTTGACCGTTGTATTCAGGAGCGGCCCCAGCTCGTTTCCCGCGAACCCGGCCGCATGGAAGCCTGCCATCTGCTGGATACTTAATAAACTTAAAGGACGTAGAACATGGATAATAAATTAATCATTGCCCAACCAAGACTTTGGCTGGAGGAGCCCCATAACTGTACGGACGCCAAGGATGTGTTGACCATATTGACATCCTGTTTTGATCCCCTGGTGGCCTATGACTCCCAGATGAATTACATCCCGGCACTGGCTGAATCATGGGTGGTCTCCGATGATGCCCGCACGTGGACCTTCAGGCTTCGTCCGGGCGTCAAGTTTCACCACGGTCAACCTGTGGATGCCGAGGCAGTTGCCTATTCCCTCAGGCGAATGGCTCGGCCGGACATGGGCATCACGCTTGGAGCTCCCGGTGTGTACAACCAGTACCTGGCAGGAATGGAGCTGGAAATTCTTGATCGGCAAACACTGCGCCTGAACCTCGCCGAGCCGATGGCCGACCTGCTGGACGTCTTGGTAACCGGGTACATCCTGCCCCCTGATGCTGTTGAGCGACTGGGCGGTCAATTCAAGGATACACCAATCGGAACCGGGCCTTTCGAGTTTGTCGAACATGAAGAAGGTGTTTGCGTCCGGGCCACGAAAAACCGAAACTATTTCAAGGGACTCCCGAATTTTGACGCCATTGAATGGCGAATGGAATCAGACCCGGACAAGCGCTTGAATATGGTCAGGGAAGGCAGAGCCCATATCGCCACCGGACCACCGTATACGGCCATGCTCAAAGATGACGACTTGAACTCTGTGCGTTCCCGGGGTACGACGGTCTATATTATCATTTTTAACACCAAAAGCAGGCTCCTTGAGGATCCTCGAGTCCGGCTAGCCCTGAATTTGGGGGTGGATCGCAGAGCACTTATCGATACGGTCCTGAACGGAGCTGGATATCCCCTGAGCGGTTTTATCAGTCCGGACCACTTCGGCTATGATACGGATCAACCTCCCATCCCGTATGATCCAAAACGCGCCAGGGCTCTGCTTAAAGAATCCGGATATGGCGGAGGCCTCAGTCTCACGCTGGACAGCCCCACCTCTCTACCTAACGAGGCTGTGCAATTGTCCCATGCTTTGTCTGAACAGATGAGCCGTATTGGCGTTGAAATCAAGATCGTTTATACAGAGGATCGTGAGCTTTATGCCAACAAGGTGAGGCGCAAAGAGATTCACGACATGTGTGTCTTCGATTCATCACCCTTGAGCACCTTTCGAGTGCTGAAAGAAAAAGTCGATGCTCGGTTCGAGGGATCATGGTGGCAGGGATATCACAACGCCGAAGTCGAGGAATTGCTGGACAAGGCCCGGATCACCATAGACAGAAGCCGTCGCGAAGGAATTTATAAACAATGTTTCAGCCTGTTGAATGAAGATCCCCCGTGGCTGTACCTCTACAACTACATGAACATTACTTGCACGGCACCGCAATTTTCCGCTTGGCGTCCACCTGCTCATGGTGTTATCGACCCCCGCTATGTGGAATGAAGGGGCGGATATTACAGAGAGGCCTTCTCTCAGGCCGACATGGACGGGAGAGCCCTGGTGGAGCGTTTTATGGAAGAGGCGGGCATGTCCGTTACCCGTGATGCCGCTTTGAATTCCGTGGGCCGTTATGAAGGTCAGGACGCTTCACTGCCGCCAATAGTTATCGGCTCGCACACTGATACGGTACCTGGTGGTCCGGAGCCTTTCCGCCATGAAGGACATCAGCTTCAGTGAACCGAAAGGGGCATTTTATGTAATGGTTAATGTTTCCGCAACAGGCAGAGAAACAGAACAGGTTGCTGACGAGCTACTGGATGCCGGGGTGGCAGTGGTTCCCGGGACCAAGCTGGGGGAAGATGGTCGTGATTTCATTCGTCTATCCTATGCGAACTCTTATGAAAATTTAGAAATTGCCATGACCCGGATGGCTTTATATTTTAATGGCCTATAAGCCCCAGACGGTGGGAACTATTATGAATCGCAATAAAATCAATCTGGGCCGGGACGTCAGAATCAATCCGATGGTAATCGGCTTGATAGGAAGTCAGGTCAACGGTAAGGCCAATTTCGTCACCGTAGGTCAGGTATACAAACTGAATAAGTCACCTGCCTATATCGGGACTTCCATTCATCCTACGCACTATACTGCTGGGGGGATTAGAGAGCATAAAGCTTTCAGCGTTAACATCCCCCATTGCGGAATGGCAGATGTGACAGATTATTGTGGCATCGTCAGTGGCAAGAACCATGACAAGTCAACTCTGTTTGAGCTGTTTTACGGTGAACTGGGAGAGGTGGCTCCCATGATCGTAGAATGTCCCATGTGTTTTGAATGTAAGCTTGTCGACACCCTGGAAATGCCAAGCAACACCCTCTACGTGGGAGAAGTCGTTGCAAGCTATTCGGAAAAACAGTTTGTCAAGGACGGGCATCCTGATGTCCAAGCGATGAATCCCCTATTGTTCACAGCTACCGACAAAAATTACTGGTCCATTGGATCCTATGTTGCCAAAGCCTATAAAGTTGGGGTTGGCTACGGAAAAAAGGACTGAGCCGTTCAGAGATGACAATTAACAGCAAGGAAGAAACATGATGCCAGGCAAGCCGCAGCTGACTATGAACAAAGCAGATAAGATGATCACCTTTATTTATTATAAAAATATGGTGAAAGGTGTTGAATTTTATGGGAATATCCTCGGTTTTTCGTTAGCCATAGATCAGGGCTGGTGCAAAATTTACCAGATTTCAGATTCGGGGTATCTTGGGATTGTTGATGAGGAACGAGGAATGCAGAACTGGCATGCCGACAAGACGGTACAGATCTGTATCCGGGTAACGGAAGTGATGCCCTGGTATGAGTATTGCCTCGGTCTGGCGTTGCCGAATCAGTCTGAGTTGTTTGTCAGTGATGAATTGAAGATCAAGGCTTTTGTCTTTGATGATCCAGAGGGATATCAGATTGAATTCCAGGAATCAACGGCAAATGATCTACTCCTGTAGAAGGCGGAATTGCAGTGTCTTATTGGTGATGGTTTTTCATTGATACAGCGGCTAAAATTCTTAAGTTAGAGTGAGTGGTTACTGTATGAATTGAAGTGTACGACGATTTTGAAGAAAGGATCTCGTTCCAGGATAAAAACGGGCAAACGTCTGTTCTGCTGCAATTACGCCCAGGTTGTCTGCATCTTACCTGGTGAGGATCCTGTATATTTCCGTTAATCTCGATGGGAGTAACTCAATGTTGGGCACAAAGGTGTAGTTTCCAGTACCGAAGAGATGCTCAAGGTAGTCATGGGCCTCTTTGTCGATGGTGATACAATATGGTTGGATACCTGCTCCTTTAGCCTCTGCCAGAGCTTTTATAATCATCATGATCTTCAGGTTTACCGTCAGAAAGAATGACCAGGAGCCTGGTTCTGGTGTCGACCTTTTTAAAATGTTTGATCATATGCCGAATCGGAGGTCCCATCCGGGTATACTCCTTGGGTCCGATAGCAGCCAGTCTGTCTTTTACACCAGCATCATATCGATCTGAAATTTCCTTTATTTTAATGTATCGGAAAAACAAAATTTCTCCAAAAATTTTTAACCAGCGATTCGGGTTTTATATAGTTTGATTTCACTTATGATTAATACAGTCGCCAGTATCATTAACTGAGTTCAAGAAAAGAATTTTTGATTATTTGAGAAGTGATTCAGTATTTCCCAAGGGATCATTTTGTAATCTTTTTTATTTATTTGACCAAACATCAACTAAGTGGCCAAAATTTCTTACCACCTGTTTCTTGGCAGTCTCATCATTTATGTTTCCAGACAACCATTCTTTTGCTGTTTCTAGAAAAATTGTTCTTCCAACAGCAAACCCTTTGCACCAAGGTTGATCTATGGCTGCTATAAATGCACCTTCAACTTTTTCTAGCGGTGCATTCAGTCCTAACAGGAGTAATCCGCGACAAAATGGATCATATCGATCAAGAATTGAGGAGACAGCTGCCCAGGCAGTCTTGTCAACAGGCGGTTCAATTTTCCACCAATCTGGGTAGATTCCAGCCTTGTAATAGGATTCCATCTGGCTAGAGACTGTATCACTATTTACGGGTCCTGATCTACTGCAAATCAATTCTAGCATTAGTTCATGTTCGGTTGCCCGGCATGCTTCCAGTAACATCCTTAGGCGTTCTTGTTCCAACGCTTTTTTATTTGGATCATCTTCAGGATGTGCAAAAATTAAACATTTGACGACATGTTCTCGAGGCCATTCGCGAAGGGTGACTGCCACATCCAATCCACCGGCAAAAGTGAGACAAGGACTATCTGGTTGCTCTATTGGTCGAGCGATGAAAATATTATGATCCATTGCTTCAAATAATGTGTCTCGGCCATAGATATCATCTGCGATGATACCGACATGCTTTACCTTTTTTTTAACCTCAAGAGCCGCTTGGAGTAAAATATTTTTAAAAGTTGCAATTTGACTTTCATCGCATCCTAATTGTTCCGCTAGTGACGTGAAAAGTGATCTATGATCGAAAGCTAAGACACAGAGATGCGGCCACTGTCGTCCTCTATTTGTCGACCAGTGTATCTGGCTGAGATAAGTGTCCTTCCTCAGGGATAAATGTTTGCTTCCGTGTGTCATTAGACTCGATAACTCTTCCCAACTGGGATAGGCAGCAGAACATCCCAGACGTGATACAGCAAACGCACCAGCGGCATTTGCATATCTGCAACATGTGGTCAATTCTTCATCACGTAGCCATCCTCTTAAAAATCCGGACATAAAACCATCGCCTGCACCAACGGAGTTATAAACCTCAACTGGAAAGCCGGGTGTTATGACTTTCTCGTCCAGCACCTTCGGTACTTTGCCACCTATTCCCACACACCCACGGCTACCAACTTTGCAAATCATGGTCGCATTGGTAAGTTCACGTACTTTGCATAGTGCTGGAATAGTTTCCGGAATGCCGCCGGCGATATGAAATTCTTCTTCAGTTCCAACTATAAGATCGCACATGGATAGAACAGACTGGTAGTGCTTTGTAACCTCCTCGCTCGCAACAAATCGAATCTCACCATCATTATGGCTGCCAAGTCGCCATAAATTTGGTCGATAATCAATATCCATTATTGTTAGGCAATTACCTTTCTTGGCCGCTTTCAGTGCTGTTATAGCTGCCTCCCTAGTATCTGGAGTAGATAGATGTGTCCCAGTAATTAAAACAGCCTTGGCGCGAGATATAAATTCAGGATCAATGTCTTCTTTTCGGAGACCCATATCGGCACAGTTAACTCGATATTGAATCATTGGAAAATTGTCTTGATCTCTGATTCCAAGGATCACCAGAGCAGTCAAACGATCTTCAAAAAAACGAATATGACTTGTGTCAACATTTTCTGTTTCCAACTGTTTTACAATAAAACGTCCCATATGTTCGTTGCCGACTCCAGTGATTGCTGCCACTTTAAGTCCAAGCCGAGCACTCCCAATTGCTATGTTCATGGGACTTCCACCAACAAATTTGGAGAAAGATGTCATATCTTCCAGAGGGGAACCAAATTGCTGACCATATAAATCAACACAAGATCTGCCAATACAGACAAGATCGAACACTTTATTTTCCATCTCTTTTCTCTCCTCCTTAGCGTGGTGCACAATAGATCTGTTGTAGCCTCATAACATTATTGAGGTTGATTTTTTCCTAAAAAGCACTGACCAGCTTGTTTGTCGTTCGCATTATTCTGGTTAAGATCCGGTCTTACGTTGCATGATGAACTACGATATCAGGCGCTATCCCTCTCAATAATCTCGTATCCCAAATCAATGACACGAGTTTCAATGGTTTTGTTTTCCAAACGGTTAATCATTGTTTCGGCAACGACTTGGCCTATGAGCGCGCGTGGAAAACGGACTGTTGTCAGGGATGGCGTCACAATGCGACTTAATGGGGCATCATCAAAACCTGCAATTGCAATGTCTTGGGGAACCTTAATACCCTTGGAGATACAGGCAAGGAGTGCGCTTACAGCAAGGATGTCGGAGGCAATAAAAATAGCATCCAAATTTGGATGTTTCTCCCAAAACCTTAGAAAGCTATGTGCTCCCACCTCATAGTCCAGGGTGCATTGCATCATGTTCAATGGTTCGTCTTTCAGACCGAGTCGCTCAAGACCATCCAGAAACCCTGCTTCTCGTTGGAGAAATCTATCATTATTCTCAGTGGGGCCGCCAATATAGCCAATGCGACGATAACCTTTTCTGCCGAGGGTGAGCACCATATCCTTGGCCGCATTGAATATGGATATACCAACCATAATATCTATAGGATTGGGACCAATATTCCACATCTCAATTGTAGGGATGTGGCTTCTCTGTATCATGGAAATAGTTTCTGGCGAATGGGTGTAACCCGTTAAGACAATTCCTTCTGCACCCCGCGATAACGCTGTCTTGACCAAATCAGATTCTTTATCCAAGGACCAGCCGCTGTTTCCAATCAGGACCTGATACCCGTTACTCTCGAACAAATCTGACATAATATCAAGTGCTTCAGCGAATATTGAGTGATTTATAGATGGAACAACAACTGCTACCATTTGATTCTTCTGGGATGACAGCGATCCGGCCATACGATTTGGGATGTAATCAAGTTTTCTTATTGCATCTTCGACACGTGCGCGA
>CAXMTO010000095.1:0-3886 GCA_964196355.1 uncultured Myxococcota bacterium | reverse complement strand
GCAAAAGCGCACCATGAATAGAAATGGCCACCCGCTACCAGGTGGCCATCGTTTTATGGATTAAAGAACTTCTTGAATACCGCTATCTATAAGAAGCCGTTTTTCGTCTCGGAAGTCGTGACTTACACGAAAGTTAACCGGCCCTTAGAAACTCAAACAATGGGTTCTTGTTAGCAACTGCTCTGGAGTGCTTTCAAAGTTCGTTGCTGTCTCGGGATGCTCCAAAGTGTCGTGTAACTGTCCACCGATATCTTCCAGAATCAACTGAAGCTCTTCAGGTAGATGAAGCCAATTAAAACCATAATCTGCATGAAGTTGGAAGAAAGTATCTGTTGTAGTGCAGTTTTCGGTAGTTCGACCTTCCGGTGAGCATAAGTAGACCAGCAACTCAACCAGTGAAGACTTGATCGCATCAAGGTTGGTAGAGTTGTCAGAAATTGAATCACGCACCTTAAAAAGGTACGAATGCAACTCTTGTGTCCCATCAGTTAAGATACTCATTTACAACCTGCTAAAAGATAAACGTGACTGACTTCTTACTCAGGGGCAAGACACTAGAATGCATAAGCTAGATGATTAAGTATACCCTTCTCAGGTCTTGCTACAAATAGCGCAACCTAAGAAGCCAATTTTCGTATCAGAAGTCGTAACTTACGGTGATACGGCCAGAGAAAATTGCTCACCTTTTTAGGTTCATCGCGGATTGGAGTGAAATCAAGAGGACGATAGCGAAATGGGGTATGGTTGTGTTCGCCAAAACATAATTAACCCCAAATCGATATCGTCGACATGAATAATAACCTGCTTGATCTCTTCTGGGAAGGTTTTGAGTTGGAAGGCTATGAGCAACTTGATGCTCGGCGCCTCCAGATTCGCCTCAAACCTAAGGCTTCCCATCTACCCATCTGTAGTCACTGTGGGCAAAGCACACCGCTCATTCACGATTTCAGTTATCGCCGTGTGCGTGAACGTGACCTCTTCGACTATCAGGTCTGGCTGGAGGTGCCGGTTCGCCGCGTACGCTGCCAGGATTGCGGCCCTCGCCGTGAGCGCATTGACTGGCTGCCTGGTCGTCTAGCACTGACCCAGACAATGGTGAACTGGGTTGAAGCGTTGGTGCGCTTGATGCCTGTTAAACATGTTTCAGCTTTGCTGAATCTTCATTGGCATACAGTCAAAACCATTGATCAGAGGCGACTGACTCGCGAAGTGACGGAGCCCGACCTGACGAACGTGCGTCGACTAATCATGGACGAGTTCGCGCTTTACAAGGGGCATAGGTACGCCACCGTAGCGATCTGCGCTGAGACCCATCAGGTACTTTGGGTTGGAGAAGGCCGAAGCCGTAAGGCTGTGCGGCCCTTTTTCGAATGGATGGGCGAGCGGGTCTGCCAGCAGATTGAAGCGGTCGCTATGGATATGAACTCCGCATTAGACCTTGAAGTCCAGAAACATTGTCCGAGAGCACAAGTGGTTTACGACCTCTTCCACGTTGTTGCCAAGTTCGGTCGTGAAGTTGTTGATCGGGTGCGCGTTGACCAGGCCAATCAGCTCAGCAAAGACCCTTCTGGGCGTCGCATCATCAAGCGCAGTCGTTGGCTCTTGCTGCGCAACCGGCAAAACCTTACTGAAGAGAGTGCGGTCAGGTTGGACGAGTTACTTGCCGTCAATGCACCACTGATGACAGTTTACGTTCTAAAAAACCAACTCAAAGAACTATGGTACGCCCCCAACGAGGAAGAGGCTTATCGTCGTTGGAACCAGTGGTATCAAATGGCAGAGCAAAGCGGACTTGCCCCTCTGAAGAGATTCGCTAAACGTCTGAGTAGGTATCTTGAGGGAATTATTGCTAGCGCACGCTATCGACTCAGCACAGGCATCCTCGAAGGGATGAATAACAGGATTAAGGTCATAAAGCGTATGGCCTATGGATACCGGGATATTGATTACTTCTTTCTGAAAATCAAGGCGACCTTTCCCGGTAAAGCGCGATGAACCTTTTTATATTGCAAATCAGGGGTAGTAAGAATTTTGCATTTTGGTAAATCTTTAGTACGTCAAAACAATGTAGTAGGATAAATAGTAAATATCACCCGCAAGAATTAAGCTCCCTATCAGTTTGAAAATTCGTCCTTAAAACTCAAGAGATATAAGAAAAGCCCCAACCGGGGATGGCTGGGGCTAGGTGCTTTGTGTCGCGGTCCGTTTGGACTTTGATAGAGTTATGCTGTTTTGTCCAAATGTACATCCATTTGTGGGTAAGGAATGCTCAATCCTTTTTCGGCAAACTTTCTGTAGACTTTATCCAACATATAGAAATGGACAGCCCAGTAATCGGGGGCATTGACCCAGGCCCTGACAGTGAAATTGACTGAGCTATCAGCAAGTTCTCCAAGCTCGACAAATGGTGCGGGGTCCTTCAGCACATTTTCGTTGGATATCAAAAGTTCATTTAAAACTTCCTTTGCTTTGTCAATGTCATCGCCATAGGCGATACCAAATGTCCAATCCACCCTTCGGGTTGCTTCAGTCGAGTAGTTCACCATAGATGATGTCGATAGCCCTCCGTTGGGGATGATCACAGTCTTGTTGTCAGGAGTTTTGAGGATTGTGTTGAATATCTGGATAGTATTGACACAACCCGTGTACCCCTGAGCTTCGATAACATCACCAACTTTGAACGGTTTGAAGATGAGAATCATTACACCACCGGCAAAATTCTGCAGTGTCCCGGAAAGGGCCAGTCCAACAGCCAGGCCAGCCGCACCAAGAATGGCGATGAAAGAGGTCATTTCAATTCCGACCATACCCAAGACACTTACCAGAACCAATACCTTGAGTAGTGCAGACACAAGACTTTCCAGGAAAGGCCTAAGGGATGGGTCCACTTCATTCTTTTCCATTCTTCGGCTTAATCCGCCCGTTATCATATTTGCCAACCAGAGCCCGATGATCAGAGCCAGAACCGCACCCGCCAGTTTAGGCCCCCAGACGACAAACAAGTTGATCAACGTATCAACATACTGCCCACTGTTTTGTAATTGGCTTTCCATGTAATCTCCTTGTTCGTGCCCTGAGTTGATGGTTTTTCCGCTCAAAGGTTGTTTGTAATGGATCAATGTTACAACAAGCTTTTGAGAAATCAAGAGAAGTGAAGCTTTGGGAAAGTGTGAACGGAGCCCCGGAGACGTACCGGAGCAAACTTGTGGACCGGAGAGAGAAGGTTAGGCGTTAACGAGACCACAATTGTACAAAGGAATTTCGTCTGTGGACCAGACATGGACCGGAGACCAAAAGAAAGAGCGCCCCCGGGAAGGTCGCTCTCATGGTGATACTGGTCGGGATGACAAGATTTGAACTTGCAACCCCCTGCTCCCGAAGCAGGTGCGCTACCAGCGCTGCGCTATATTCCTAAATGTCACGATTAACAGTAAAACCAATAACCACCTGAGATAGATTATTATTAATACTCTCGCAACTCATTCCTAGATCACCTAAGGATATATAAGACACAATTTAACGCCTTGGCAGAGAGACTGTCGGGGCGTTTATGTATATTTTGAAAATTTGATCGCGGCCAGGAGGGGAGGTTGATGAAATGTGAGGGTGTGCCGAAAAAGAACCCCACCCCCCTCGCCTAGTTTTGCGGAGTCCATAAAAAGAGTTTTTGTTATTCGTAAAAGAGGTGGTTTTTTGTTTTTTTCTCGCTATTGGTCTTGAACTTGGTCTCAATAGTAACATTAAGGCCAGTCAAGGGGTCTGTTTATAAACTATAAGCTAATGATATTACTATTTAATTTGTTTTTTTGACGTGGCCAATGAGCTTGTTTCTCGTTGAGAAAAGGCCGCTGCCGGTTGTACCGATATTCGTAATGAGCTCTTCTTC
>CAXMTO010000094.1:0-5045 GCA_964196355.1 uncultured Myxococcota bacterium | reverse complement strand
CCCTGGGTGCATATCGCGATCGCCAATCTGAAGCGATTTTTACTGGGCACGTATCATGGAACCAGTAAGCGGTATCTACAGGATTATTTGAATGAGTTTTGTTACCGTTTTAACCGAAGATTTTGGGAAGCTGAAATTCCTAACAGACTTATACGTTTATGCCTACAGCACAGACCTGTCCTGAGCCGTGGAACAGTAACTTAGTGCAGAGGCATTTTATTTTATTAAACAGGCACAGATAAGATCATGAAATCAGTGAAGACAATAATTGTCGGCTTTGGATTTTCCTGCATACCATTGCTTCGAGAGCTGGATTTGAGCAATGACGAATATTTAATAATTACGGATCCTTTGCCAGGAAGCATATGGCCTAAACTTGATCAACATCATAGGTTGGACTTTGACCTTGTAACTTCGTACTACACAAGTTTTTATACATTTGACATAGTGAAGAATTTTAATCAGGAGAGCGATAGATATCCTCTTGCAAAAGAATTTTACGATTATCAAGTTAAATACCGGGAAAAGTATAAAGACCAGATCATTGGAGATCATGTTGAAAAGGTAGAAAATCATGAAGGATATAGTCTTGTTTATACGACGAGCGGTAAAATTTATAAAGCCACATTTCTAATATTTTCTACAGGTTTTAAACGGAAATTAAATAAATATCTGTACGATTTTGATTACAGCGTCAAGAACAAAACTATTGTATTCGATTCTTTAGGAGACTCATCAAATTTAATGATCTCGAAACTTGTCGCACATAATAAAATTATATGTGTTTCAAATGGCATCTGGGTTTTAGATAAAATATTCTCTAATGGGACTCATACTGGAACTTTAGATCAGTTTGAAATTCATAATTTTGCTTTAATATTCAAAGGATTGTATCGATTATTCGTATTAGGGTCTTCTATATTTATCAATAAGTTCACATATACACCAAAAGATCGCTTCATTAGAAAATGTTATACGTTATTAGGAAAAATACTGACTCCCTCATTGTTCTGGTTTACGCATCCTCACATCGCAAGGCACACCAAGGTTGAAAGGAAGAGATGGAGAAAATGCATAGCTATTCCAAACGGTATGATAGCTATGAAGTATTGGCCCATTGATACATATGAGAAAAAGTTTGGTGATAATTTGGAAGCGGCCATAAAAGAAGGACATTTGCTTAACGATTTCCCTTTTCTTGTTGACCAGGATCTGGTTGAAGTATGGAAAAAAGATGATACGAAGATAAATCATGATGCGAAGACGCTAGAGATGAAAGATAAAACAGTTAGTTATGATATTTTTGTTGATAGTAATGTAGAGCAACCGAATCTACCAAAAATATATGATTGTAGTAGAGGCGATAATGGTTATATGGAATATAAATATGTGTACAGGGAGAATTACCTGGGTGTCATTCCCGCAAAACTTGCCAACATTTATTTTATTGGATTTACCAGACCATCAACTAGCGGGCTAGCAAATGTGACAGAAATACAAAGTTTGCTGGTCCACAAGATGCTGGTTAATTCTGAATTTTATAGAAAAGTCAGATCGAATATAAATGATAAAATTTATGAATATGATCAAACTCATTATGTTTCAGATGAATTAGGGAGAACGGATCATGCTGTCTATTATGGTTTTTATATTCGAGAGATTGCACAAATTATAGGAATTGACTTCAAGTTTAAAGATTGTAAAAACATAAGAGATTTTTGGAAATTTTTGCTCTATCCAAATACTACTGCCAAGTTTAGACAGAATGGAGAATATAAAGTAGATGGCTGCGCACAGTTTGTAGAATTTATTGATAAATACCATCAGCGATGGAGCGGTCTTGGTAACATTCTGCGTACTTACTTTGCCTATCATATTATTATTTTCACGGCTTCTATTCAGTTATATTTACAGAGCGAAGTAAGTATTCCTGGATTCCTGGGTCTATTATTTTTGCAATACCTGTCTAATCATTTACTTGTTTCCTTGTCGTATTATTCAGTGTCGCCCTATTTTTCGGTGCAGCCGTATAGCAGTTTAAGATCTGCTTATCTGTTCATAGGGTGGCTATGTATATTATGGGGAGGTCCTGTGTATCTAGCCCTTGTTTTTGGGCTTGAATTCATCATGAGTATGTTAATAAGGTGTTTTGCCCCCGAGAGAAATAGACACTTGTTTAACGACATGCGAGTTAAAAGACGTTACAAGTGGTTTTTGGAGAAGTATTTGCATGTTTATAGAGCGGTGACCGAGAAATAGATATGTAAAATCCCCTGGATTGAGGCAATTGATATCGGGTATGGCATCGCATGCCTGGACTACCTCAGTGATTACTCTTGGCATTCGCACCGAAGTGTTTGTTCACCAAATCCGTTGCAGATTGGGCTAATCTTGGGATAGCTTCAAATGCAGAGCAGGCTCCAATATAGAAAAAACTTCTTTGACCCTGCCACTGTCCCAAATTCCGTAAGACACCTTTATCAATCGCCTCTTGGGTGAAGTGGGGATGGTAATGTGGCCATATATGCTGACTAATGAATTTGTTTACGCATCCACCCATGTCCTCAATTTCTCGAACAGCCTGGCGCTTTTCAGATTCAGCTTGTTTGTTCGACACGGAGGGCAATTGATAAAGGACGCAACCCTGCGCGTCTGAATAGGGTTTGAAGATCAGCACAACATTTCCATCAGATTTCGGACGAAAGTAGAGGCACCGTTTTCCATCAAACAGGGGGCCGCTCACATCGACCAACGAGCTGATGTAGGGGGAATAGCGGACCTCGCCATACAGTTCTCGCTCTTCTGTTGTCGCATCCAGGTAGTGCAAAAGTTGAACGGGAGTGCCCGTAGCAATGACCTTATCAAATGTCAGGACCTCTTTTTCGTCGTTTTCGCCTTTTCCGTCGAGATAAACCTCTACTCGTTGCTCGAAACGCCTGATCTCACATACCGACGTAGAGAGTTTTATCTGAAAGTCCTCGCTCAGATTCTCGAAGACTTTGACCAACCCGTTACTGCAAAAATAAACACCATGGCGTGACAGACCCAAAGCGGCCAATATGTAGCGTTTGGTCGTTACAGGGATATAGAGATTTTGGGCATACCATGGGCTCTCTGAAATAGGGCCATATCCCAGGCCAAGATAAATTGGTTCAAACAGACTGGCAAATGCGTTTTTGAAGGTCGTTTGTGTAAGATGTTGAAATGCCGGTGTAAGATGTTCAATCGACAAGCGGTTATTGGCGGTCAATTGGTGTTGGATCAAAGAGGTTAAGAGCTTGATCCGCGAAGCCTGCGAGTTGCTGCGTAGCCAATATTTCATCACCGATTCCAGCTTCCCGTTGGCGGTCAGGATATTTGCGCTGGGAATCTGCACAAGCGTTATGTCCTCCAGCAGGGGCATCTCGTAGATGTCTTGAAGGTCTGTAGCGAGGCCTATTGCTCCTACATCATACATCCGGCCCTGGTGGGAAGTGGTGCACACTTTTCCACCTATAACAGAGGCCTTCTCCAACAGGGTGATGTCGTGATAACCCAATTTTCGTAGCCTGTGCGCTGCGCTGATTCCAGTGATTCCCGCTCCAATAATTCCAATTTTCATGTCCCCGCAATCCTTGTTTTTGGCGAATGGCTTATGCTTATCAGTTTATGAGTGGATGCGCAAGGAACGAAGATTTACCGGAGCACTTTATAAGACAACCCCTCAAATATTTGATAAATACCAAATTAGGGGATTTGCCGGAACTTACACGATTATCGGTACGACGTTAGAACCCTTACAAAGCCTGGACTCAGGAATAGGGTGATTTCCATCAGGAAAGCCCGTCTATGGATACCTTGGGCTAGAAAATAATATTAGTAAAAGTACAAATTCTAATAGATTGTAATCGAGTGAAAGCCGCGTAGTTTGTGAGGCCAATGGACTATATAGTCCATTGGCCTCACAGCTATAAGCCATTGAATTTGTTGAAAATGGTACACCCAAGGGCATAAAGGCCCGGGAGGATTTAACCGGGCAGCGCCAGGGTCCGCTGTGGGCACTTAGGAGACTCTGATCGATGCTATCTGAGTGACTGCTATCTTAGAGTAGGTTTCTACAACGAACTAATCCAAGAATAATTCTCAGGAGTAGACACTCGCTCGGCAATTATTTACTTCGGCTTTCGGCACGAAGCGGTCATTGAAGTTAACTGTCACCTTAATTGATCCTATAGTTTGAAATATGCCGGCGTGCACAATGCCGCTTTCCCCATGGCTCGGTGGTTGCTATTTGGTGCGATCACGCCGTGGAACCGGGTCAGGTTAACTCGGGGCTTCGGCACCAGGGCGGACGAGTGCCCCAATTATTCTATTGCGATAAAGCCGGGAGGTGAACTCGCCCAGTCGTAACCATTTTTTGCCTGTTCGTATGCCATATCGAACAATGCCTGCATGTACTCTGGATCGAACATTTCATTCGACTCGTAACTAAAACTATCGGGAATGTAGGCGAGCTTGAAGCGTATATTATCGCGCACGGCGCCCAGGTAAATCCGATATAAATCTCCAAGTCCCTGGGTTCTGATCATGGTATCGAGCGATGAAAGCAAAATTGATCCAAGCCCCATATGCACCTCGGACCAACGCGCGTCCAGGAAACCGTTGCGAATAACGTAAATGGTTTGTTCCCCGGTTACCCCTACATCCCTGGCGGCCCTTTGTAAATCGATTTGCGATGGGTATATGAACACCTGCGTGCTAACGCCACCATCGACGTGGACTTCATCGTAGACCTGGTTGCCGACTTTTACTTTTATTCTCACCGGTGGAAAAACTCCCGGTATCGATGCCGATGCCAGTATCACATCCCTGATTAGCTGGTTTGCCTCCTGGGTACCTTCCTGCGCAATTGCACCAATATTCCAGATCACCGGTCGCTGTGAATCGAGGTTGGTGGTGCCTATCAGTAGACGACGACCGCGGCGGTATTCTCGAGCGATCTCCTGAATCATGAGCTCGTCAATTTCCCAGCGCAACAAATCCCTCAGGCGCCTGGTGTCGAACAG
>CAXMTO010000093.1:0-9400 GCA_964196355.1 uncultured Myxococcota bacterium | reverse complement strand
TTTATTCCCGATCCAAAAGTCAGCATTAAACGTATTCATGTCTCTGAATATTTGCTGCTCTCTTGTTTTGTCAGATACGCCATGTCTCATAAAATACAAGGTGGAACGCTTCTTCTCTTTTCATCTTTTTTTACTGTAATTTTAGGTATTCACGACGAATTTCTACAGGGAATCCATCCACAGAGAACGTATGGAGTGCGAGATATGCTGGTGAATGGCGTTGCAGGAGTGGGGGGAGGGTTAGTATGGCATGGTTTCAACCTATTCAGCAAAAACATTGAGACCTCTCATTCTCTGTTGAAGAAAAGCACTACTCACTTCGCTTATCTTATTCTGCTTTCAGTCACCCTCCTCGTTTTTATTACTCAGTTGTACCCTTACCCCTCCCAGACGATCCCTGTATGGCCCTGTCTGCCTCTTTTAGCTACATCCGCCTACTATTTCTTCTTTCTGCGAAATGATGGCACATATTCCTCCCACGGCCTTATGGTGATAAGCTACAGCTCCTTCTGCCTGCTCTTTTATCCACTCGCAACGATAGTGCAAAAGTAACTGTTCAGCTGCGCTCCATCTTTCCTCAATTGCCAGGATTAATGTCTCATTAAGTTGCTGTTTCCATTTTGCCGGAGGAACTTATATAAAAAATTCAGTTATTATTTTTTTATTGCGGGCCTGATGATAGAAACTGGAGATACAATATGCTCATACAGAATCCGAGCTAATTCTTACCGGGATAAATACATCCTGTCCAGATCTTCAAACCAGTTTACATAGTCATATAAATCAACTTTTTTCGAACTGGCGTTTCCCTTATGAGTTGTCCAGTCTTCACCAGATACAGAATCATACATCAGCATGTAACCGCTACTTGAAATAGTCCCGTTGAATTGTCGGCCATAGTGAAGAGTAGAAGATGTATAGATCTGCACCGAACTTCCTCTATGATCGATTCTAGCGGAAATACGCTGGTACCCTTTATATCGATTCTCTTTTATGTCAAGAAAACCGGTCCAGTCTGTCCCATTCAGGTTTGGCCCCACCACCGAAGTGGAAGCTGGTAGAGGCGGGAGATCATCAGGATACGATGAACTCGATGTGTTTGAAGAACTCGATGAACTCGATGAACTCGATGAACTCGATGTGCTCGATGTGCTCGATGTGCTCGATGTAGATGACGAACTGGGTGTACTGGATGGACTCGCTGTACTTGATGTACTATCTGGACTGGATGAACCTGATGAGCCGGAGTTTGCTCCCAAAGCTGCAGCCAAAACAGCAACACCTGCAACTGCACCACCAATAAAAAGCATAGTCAGGCCGTCTATTGATTCGGTATCTTCTACACCGGGCTCAACCCCATCAACAGTTGGTTCTGTCTGAAATGCCGTATCTATATTTTCTCCTGCAGGGGGAATGTCTGAGACCTGATCCGCCATAACTTGTTCTTTGATTTTCATCGGCTCCAGCACAATAACACTCTCATGCTGATCAACAGACTCCGCTATAGATAATGTCGGCATATTGAATACGCTCATACTGACAACCATGAATGACAATATCGAAACTTTTAAAACTCTGCACAATAGTGAATACATTTTTCCCTTTTTATATCAAATCACACTGTTCTGAGTGCTTGAATCGGATCCATCTTGGCAGCTCGGATCGCGGGATAGAGGCCAAAAAAAATGCCAACTGCACATGCTAATAAAAATGGCCCAAACATCGCCCAAACTGTTATTTTTATCGGCCATCCTGCCAGGGCTTCAATGAAGATAACACAAATATATCCAGCTGCAAGCCCTATCAACCCGCCGCATATGGTAAGGAGCAAAGATTCCGTAAGGAACTGATATGCAATGTCTTTTTCTGTAGCACCTACCGCCCTGCGAACACCTATTTCCCTTTTGCGTTCAGTCACAGTTGCCAGCATGATGTTCATAATGCCAATGCCACCAACCAGCAAAGAGATCCCCCCAATTACAACAAGCACCAGGTTGAAAATCTTCTGTGTTGCAAGAGATTGAGCCAGCAGTTCAAGTGGTACAATTAAATTATAATCCAGAACTCTATTGTGAGAGAGTGTAAGAGTCCTGCGTATGAGTTTTGCAACAGACTCCACATTCTCACGATTATCCACTTCTACAATGACCTGATCCAATGAAGAATGATTATCATTAGATGGATAAACATTATTCGAGTTTTTCTGGATATTCAATGGTAAAAATATCATATTATTGAAATTTTCGTTGCTTACCTTTGTTGTTTGCGTTGTATCAATATCATAATGGGTGAGGATGCCGATAACCTTGTACAGGTGCTCGTTCATTCTGATATGCTGCCCGATCCGCCCTTCTCTGTTAAGCCTGTTTGCAATTGAACCGCCAAGTACACAGACAAGATTGTTATTGTATGAATCCTGTTCACTGAGGAATCGACCCTCTCTCATTTTCAATCCAAGCAGTTGAGCATAGTTACCAGTACATTTTATGATCTTTGGAGTAATGTCAACTCCAACCCCGACAGGTGTAAGGAGTGCCTCCATAACAGCACCAGTCTGAACTATTGCCGGAGTCAATAGTTGCAAACGTTCAACATCAAAAAGTGACAAACCATAGGATTTTTTTTCATCTGTCTGTTTTTTCAACTCATCCGTCAATGCTATCTGTTTAATATAGATGTTTTTCAAACCCATCTTTTCTATCCGTCCGAGCACTTCCTGTTTCGCACCTTCTCCGGTTGATATCATGGACATAACCGCCATTACTCCACAAACGATACCGAGTACACTTAAAAAAGAACGGAATTTATGAACAAGGAGTGAACGGAGACCGGTTCGAAACAATAGTACAGATTGCACCGCCATTTTATTTCAAATACCCGTCTGCCATATGAAGTGTTCTCTCAGAAAAGGCCGCCACATTTTTATCATGAGTAACCATGATAATTGTTGTACCACTCTTATGCAGTTCACTAAAAAGGCCAAGAATATCAATACTATTCCGGCTATCCAGGTTCCCTGTAGGTTCATCCGCCAAAATGAGCTTCGGCCTGATGGCCAGGGCCCTGGCTATAGCAACTCGTTGCATCTCCCCACCTGAAAGCTCCATTGGCCTGTGTGCCCGGCGATGAGCAAGACCTACCTTCTCAACAGCCTCCATCACCTGATGATCTTTCAGTTCTGCATCGGTTTTATTATAGAGAAAGGGAAGACTGATATTTTCTACAACATTGAGCTCAGGAAGAAGGTCGAACGTTTGGAAAACAAACCCAAGCCAGTGGGCACGCACCCATGACCGGTCATAGTCAGACAGGGTAAGCATGTTTTTCCCGTTAAAAAAATAGTCCCCCTGATCAGGCGTATCCAACCCGCCAAAAATATACAGCAATGTTGATTTACCTGAGCCTGACGTTCCCATTATTGAAACGAATTCACCTTCGGCAACAGATAAATCTATGCCTCGAAGAACAGGAATAGTGTTATTACCAAGCAAATGGCTTTTTCTTATCTGTTTTGCCTCAAGTAACATGTTCTAACCCGAATTAATCGGAACTTTTCAAAATGATTGGATAAGGAACTAACACCGGTAAACGGTAGAAAATACTGCACTCTTTTCAGTAACCGCTTGAGCGAGTATAAGTACTTTGGTGGTATATGTAACCACAAAATTTCAAAATACATTCCTCAGTTTCTTGTTTTTTATTGCTGTGTTTCTGGAGTAAGGTACTAAGGTGGGCTCCACCCACAATCCAAAAGATTAATTATCCCACCACAGAGGACACAGAGAGCACAGAGGAAACAGGGATAGAATTTTTTCCTCTGTGCTCTCTGTGTCCTCTGTGGTTTAAGTTTTTCTTGTTTTTTATTACAGAAGTTCAGGGGTAAGGTACTAAAATCTATGCCTGATCAGACTCACCTGTTCACCGGAACGGAGTCCTTCTACAATTTCAACAAATTCTTCATTTTGTCGACCTGTTACTACTTTCCTTTTTTCAAAGCCATCCTGTTCTTTCTTTACAAAACAATAATTTTCCTGATCTTCTGTAAAAACCGCCTGAACAGGTATGGAGAGAGCATCCTTAACAGACTGTGCCTGTATTGCCAATCGACAGGTCATTCCGGGTCTGAGTCTAGTATCCTCCTCGTTTACCTTGAAGATAACCTGAAAATATTTTTCATGACTGGGTCCGGTCTCTTCCGCGGTGGCCAGAGAACCTATAAATGTCAGCTCCCCGGTCAACCTGGCATCAGGGTAAGCATCAACAACAATTCTGCTTTGCTGGCCCAGCTCAATTTTATGCAGGTCCACCTCACGGGCTCTTGTTTTTACCACCATCCTGGAAATATCAGGAAGATACAGCAGCGGCTGGTTCATAAAGACTGAATCACCTTCCCTTGGCTTTCGCTTTTCACCATTACGAAAAGTATTGTAATGAATCACTATGCCATCTAATGGTGCCTTTATTTCAGTTTTTGCAAGGTTAAATACTGCTTTATCCAAACCTGTTATTTTTGTCTTCAAAATTCCTTTGACCTGCAACAGGCCAGCTTTAGTTTTGGCAATCTTAAATTTCCCTCCCTGTTTGGTCTGTTGCAGAATAAGCGCAGCATTTTGTAGCTTTGCCTTCGCACTTTCAATTAAAGCCGGTAAAACATGCTTTTCATAGGATTTATATCGTTTATTGACTGAAGCAAGTTTTGCTTTGTAAGCAGAGATCTGTTCGTTTGTTGAAATAATTTCAGAGGGATTATCAAATCCTTTTTCCCGAAGACTATTGAGGTCTGAAAGAAACGACTGGTATCGTTTTAATTCAGTTTTTACCTTTTGTAGTTCTTCGTCCAGTATGGAAAGTTTTAAAGGGCCGTCTCCCTCCCGCAATCGTTTTAATTCCAAAGCGGCAATACTGTGTCCATACTCAGCGTTGGTAATTTCTCTATCCACCTGATTAATCTCAAAGGCAACCACCTGTTCAGCCGCCTGAACCGCAGCTTTATAGCTTTCAACCTGAGCCTCGAACTCAGCCACCTCTTTCTCAAAAGAAGCCTTGTCAAAACGCACAAGAACATCGCCTTTCTTCACCCATTTCCCATCATCAATAAGATAGATTATCGTTCCGCTTAAACCTTCGAGGTCAGAGGAAATCATGTGGGACTTGGCGGCGTCCAATACACCAATGATATTTAACTCGATACTGAAATCACGTTTTGCGGCTTTTACAAGAATGAGGTTGTCCTGGTATTTATTTGATGACAAGGACCATGATACCAGGAGAACAATAATTGCAATTAAGGCAACGAAAATCGCACCCAATTTTGTCTTTTCCCATCTCACTTCTTCACCTTCTCTCTGCCAATGAGTGTCCCTAAAACCTTCCTTAATCTGTAGGTATCGACTATATAACCTGTTTTATCAGACAACAGATCGGATTGTACCTGTTGCATTTGTGATTGTGATTCTATCAAATCGAAGTTGTCCGCCAACCCGTGATTAAATTTTGAAAGGGCAAGTTCCAGTCTTCCCTCCGCCTGTCTTTCCTGCTCAAGTCGATCGGCTATCAGCTTTTTCTTTTTTTTCATTTGATTGAGCTGAGCACGAACTTCCCTGACGATACGCTGTTTTTGATTCTCCAAATCAATTTTTGAGCGAGAAACGCTAATCTTAGCCTGTTCGAATGCTGCTTTTTCTTCCGACCTGAAAAGATCGGTGGGACCGTTCAAAGCAATAATCCAATTTTCCTCTCCGAGGTCAAATGATCTGTTCTCACCAAATCTGCCATAACCCATTTCCAAATCAATTTGGGGCAAAATGTTGTTTTTAGCCAGGATCATCTTTCTTCTTGTTTCCTCAGCCATTCTTTCAGACTGCTCTATTTCAATACGATTTGCCAACGCTATGGCAACCGTTTCTTCCTCCTGAAGATTTGTTGCAACAGGTTCGTAGTCAACAGGGGCTGTTACAGTCATATTACCATATATTGGTCTGGCCAACAGATCCGTCAGTTGATCTACACCGTTTTTAAGCTGCTCATTAACGGAGGTCAATTCGTTTTGCACGTCTTTCTGCCGGATCTCAGCTCTGTAAAGATCCATTGCTGTAGCCAGCCCTGTCTTTTCCTTAATCTTAGTCAATGAAATATGATTCTCCAAAGCATTAATCTGACCGGTCAACAAACTTGCCTGTTGCTGGTTTTTTATTATTTCGTAGACTGTTGAAATAGTATCTAAAACAATGTTAACCTGCTGCTGATAGTAAGAACGTTGAGCATTCTCAAGATCATAGATTGAACTATACAATCGATCAAGGTTGTAATCAGTTCCAAAACCATTTAAAAGAGGTACACTCAGAGACGCTTCAACGGACGATCTATATTCATCACCGTTTCTCTGTATTGTTGGTATAACAGCGGCAGTAATCCCGAGTCTGTTTTTTTTAGCTACCTCGACTCCACCAATCCAGCGTTCATCTTCTGATGAAAAGCTTATCGCAGTAGCCGGCCTGACCTTAATATCAAATTCATATTCTGTCGCTTCAACGGAAATCCTGCTCGAAGCGACATTAAGCTCGGACTGTTTAATGGATCTATTATTCTGGAGTGCAAGCTCAACCGCTTCCCTGAGAGTAATTGTACGGTCTTGAGAGAGTATACTCTCATCCTGGGCATAGAGTACATTTCCGACCACAAGGGAGGATAAGAGGACAACTGTGAAAAGTTGTGCAAAAAAAGGTCTCATACAAATTACACGCCTTACTCTGATATGAGTTTGATAAGAAATGTTACTGACCGATATAGAGGTCACCTCTGTCACAATCTCCACTTATGGTCATTTGATAAGCGGCATCGCTGGAAATATTGTGTATGAAAATGTTATTACCATTTTTTTCAGAGGTAGATACAAGCCAGTCACTGTCATTTGACCATTTTTGATTATCGAAAAGGTCATGCTCCGGCGCGTGGATTCGTTCTATCAATTTCAATGAACTTGAGTCAAATATTCGAAGAGTTTTATGACTGCGATCGTTTGCCGTAACCAGCATTCCGTCAGGTGACAGGCTAGCTGAACACCCCCTTGTAACCGTCTTTGCCTTATTGTCCGCAAGATCAAAAAATATCACAGAATAACCACTAAGACCTTTTACTGTAGCCGCTACTTTTTTGCCATCATCGGAAATGTCAAGCTCCCTGAAATTGTACCCTGACAGAAATTTTTCACCATGAGAGTCCTGGATCCCGGCAATCATGATGGTTTTACCATCAATGTATAGAATACGCTTGCCATCCGGATGGAAACAGACGGCTCCCGGATTCTTTGCAGCAGCAACTTCTTTTACTCGTTTACCATCATAACGAGCAACCATCACTTTATTTCCCTTCAGAAAAACAATTTTTTTACCGTCATTGGACCAGCGAGGATAGCTTCCTCCTTTAATAATACGTTTACTTTCCATGTCACCCAGAACTTGTACATAAATACCATCCGGCCTTTGAAAAACAACTTTGCCTTTGAGATTCAGCCGACTTCCCAATGGGCCCGGGACGGCAACAGGATTATCATTTCCTTTAAATTGGTGCTTCTCTGAAAATTCGCCTCGAGCAAAGCCAATCTCCGGAAAAAACCATATCATGGCTCCAGCCATAATTAACATCAAAACAGATAATTTCGTCCAGAAAAAATTATGGCTTTTTTCTTCCCTGTTGATCGAACTCAATTGTCTTCCAGATCTGCCCATCACAGGAAGAAGAAGGGCAAGCACGGCCAAAGCTCCCAAACCATACCCGTATACCTGGGTGATGAGATGGTGTGAAATGGATGTTACGACAGAGAGTTTTTCCGAGTAACCAAGGAGTTGAAAAACAAATGCCCATGTTCCCTCATAAGCTCCAAAACCGGCTATCCCAGAGACAGGCAGACTGGCTGATAATTCAGCAGCAATCATTCCACTGACAACCTTAAAAAGAGGGAACATCTTAACATTTTCACCTAAACTGACAATCAACCCAATGAACAGAATATATAATGATACATACTTGAAAAAACGTACCAAAAGTGAGAGAGCAAACACTTTGCCGTAGATCCCGGTCTGTTTTGTCATGTTTATTTCTTTTCCAGTCTCAGCAATAATCACTTTCAGGCGATCTCCCTGCAGTCGGTGCAACAATTGTGACTTCCCTATCAGTTTCCCAAATTGTTCGAGAAACCAGGGAAGAAGATAGAGAACAAGAAAAGTGCACAACAAAAAAATTAAACCTACTCCTATAGCAATGGAAAAAATTCGGGAATCTGAGAAATAACAGACAGAAACGGAAACTCCCAGGAGAGAAACAGCAATAATATCAAAGAGAAAACAGATAGCGAAACTGGATGTGGCCGAACTGAGTGATACGTTTAATCGTTTGTTGATTATATATATATAGACTAAAGTTCCGATTCGCGCTGGTAATAAATCTGAAAAAAAGTTTCTAATCAGTGTCACGAGAAACAGCGATATAAAACGCAGATCAACATTGGCTGGTTGAAGTAAAAGCAGATATCTCCAGGCCCTGCACATGGACATGACTAAAGAAAAAAAAACAAACAAAATAAGAGTATTCAGGGGAACCCGGGCAACAGCTGATACGATTTCATCAAATGTTATACGTGTAAAAAGATAGACAAAAACCGTACAGGAAACCAGAAGAGACGAGAATATGTAGTACAGAGATCGAGATTTCTTTTTTCCCGAGCGTTCAATTGTCATGATAATCGCAGAATTTATTTTTCCTTATGGTATTCAATCGATCCCAAAACTCTCCTACAGGAGAAAAAAGCAATCGTAACACCATCTTTCTACGAACGGGGCCCCGCAACAGCTGAAAGAGATCATATAGTCTAATGGATCGTTGAGTACGTCGAGTAGGTTCAGGAGTCATAAAATTGTAGTTGGGACTGGGTAGACCTTTCTTTTCTCTCCTGTACAATCTTGCAAGCGCCCTGTTCTTCTTCTCCCTTGCCATTTTCAGTATTCGTTTGGAATTGCGTTCGGCAGACAGTTTGTCCATACATATGGCACCATCGGCCATTGCCTTTTCCAGAAGTTCCCTGCCTCTGGGCGTCCTTTGATACACCAGTGTACATGACTTGTGGTCCGACCAATCTTCAGTGTAATCAAAAGACCAGAAATCACCAAAGCTCAGGTCAGCATATTCGGCCAAAGCGTCATAACAGAGATAACAGCGTTTTGGGCCATAAATCCTGAACATGACATTCATTACGTTTTTAATATTAATCTTGTGCAGAGAGATTTCAGATCCGTCTTTTTTACGAACATGAAAACCACCTGGCCAACCACCACCTCTGAAATTGAATTTTTCCACATCATCAAGACCAATATTGCTGGCATGTATGGCTTCTATATGACTATTT
>CAXMTO010000092.1:0-4607 GCA_964196355.1 uncultured Myxococcota bacterium | reverse complement strand
GCAGGTGGCCAAAATGTTAATAAAGTGTCGAGCGCTATCCACCTCCGCTTCAATATCAGCCACTCGTCCCTGCCGGATTTGTATAAAAAACGACTTCTCTCCCTGCGAGATCATAGACTGACGCAGGATGGGTATATAATCATCAAGGCACAGCAATACCGTAGCCAGGAGAAAAATAGAGAGGAGGCCCTGCAGCGGTTAGCTCGTCTTATCCAGCACGTGACAGCTGAAAAAAAACGGAGAAAGTCAACCAAGCCTTCCCGCGCAGCGAGAAAAAAGCGGACCGACAACAAAGTAAAGCGTGCACGGCTGAAAAATTTGCGTAAAAAAGTAACAGAATGACACCGGATTCAGTCTGCATGCTCCAAATTACAGCTTATCTAAAATAAATAGCTTGCATCTCTACGATGCATCTGCTAAAAGACTTGGTTCTCGAGTATCCTGCTGGCCAGTCTTCTCCTCGCAATTTTTGCCCCCAGAGTACTTCTCCAACCCGACAAGTCGGAAAACCTTTTAGAGTCGCTGGATAAGTGCCTTGGTGATTACTTTAAGTTCCTAATTTCAATGCATTCTCCAGATTTCTTGTTTTTTATAACTGGTTTTCAGGAGTAAGGCACTAAACAACCCATACAGGTACAACTCTATTTATGTCTTTTGAAACTGGTACGACTTCACTTTGTTCTTTCACCGATCTTGGCTTAACGCCCCCTCTCCTTCGCAGCCTTGACGATGCAGGATATACAGAACCCACTGCAATCCAGGCTGAGATGATTCCCCATGTGATGAAAGGCAGAGATGTCATTGGTCAGGCCCAGACAGGAACCGGTAAAACTGCTGCTTTTGCCCTGCCGCTTCTCGCGCGGTTACAATTCGAAAGGCTGAAATCGCCTCAGGTTCTTGTTCTCACTCCCACCAGAGAGCTTGCGATCCAGGTAGCGGAATCATTTAAAAGTTACGGTAAACACCTGAAAAATCTTAGAGTACTACCGGTCTATGGCGGTCAGGATTACAGCCTCCAGGTTAAACAACTGCAAAGAGGTGTTCATGTTGTGGTAGGTACACCCGGTAGAATTATGGACCACATCCGCCGACACAACCTGGATCTCAAGAGATTAACAAGTCTTGTACTTGACGAAGGTGATGAAATGTTAAAAATGGGGTTCATCGATGATATCGAATGGATTCTTGAGCACATTCCGTCTCAAAGACAGACAGCGCTTTTCTCCGCAACTATGCCCCATACCATCCGGAAAATTGCTCAGAAGTATTTGCGGGAACCGGTAGAAGTTACGATCAAAACCAAAACTGTCACTGCAAAGACAATCAGTCAGCGTTACCTTGTTACAAATGGTTTTTCTCATAAATTCGACGCGCTGTGCAAAGTAATGGAGAGTGAGAGTTTTGATGGCATGCTTGTCTTTGTTCGCACAAAAGTTCAGACTGTTGAACTGTCTGAGAAACTCGCTCGTCTCGGATATGGCTGTGCCCCTCTCAACGGTGATATTCAGCAGAGTCAGCGGACCAGAACCGTTGAACAGCTCAAATCCGGCGAGCTGGATATCCTTATCGCAACTGATGTCGCTGCCCGTGGTCTTGACGTTGACAGAATCAGCCATGTCGTCAATTTTGATATCCCTTTTGACAATGAAGCCTACATCCATCGCATAGGCAGAACAGGGAGAGCAGGCCGCAACGGAGAGGCAATTCTCTTTGTCAATCCACGGGAGCAGGCAATGTTGAGGTCGATAGAGCGATTGACAAAACAAAAGATCCAAAAGATGGCCCTGCCTTCAGTTGAGTCAATAAACTTGAAACGGGTGGCAAAATTCAAAGAGAGGATCAGCACTGCCCTGGGGAAAGATACCTCTTTCTATCAGGATTTAATCAGCAGTTATCTTCAGGAAAACGAGGTAGAGCCGGAAAAAGTGGCCGCCGCTCTTGCAAGTATTATCCAGGGAAGTACTCCCCTTTTACTCAGTGAGCCGAAAAGAGCAGCACGGCAACTTGACCCCCGCAAACCGAAAGTGGGCAGAACCTCACCTCACGTGCAGCTGCCACCTGAGGAAGGCATGGAAAGATACCGTGTGGAGGTGGGAAAAAACCATGGCATCAAACCAGGAAACATTGTTGGAGCCATCGCCAATGAAGCTGATATCAACAGCAGGCACATTGGGCGCATTTCAATTTTTGATACCCATAGCACGGTCGATCTTCCCAGCGACATGCCGGACGACATATTCAGGTTGCTGCAAAAAGTGTGGGTAAATAACAGAGCATTAAAAATTCAGAGAACTGCCGGAAGCGAAGACAATGCTTCGGGAAATTCCAGGAGAAAGGGCCGGAATACCTCACAACAGAAAAATAATCAGTTGAAAAGATCTAACAAACTGCAGGGAAAAGGCCGACAGAAAAACCGCATTGCCGCCCAGCCAACAATGTGATTGCCCACACATGAGAAATGCGGGTTAGAGTCTTTGTTCTCTTGGCAGGAATTCATCTGCCAAGAGGGTAAGTCACTAATTGTGTCGTTTTTGGGCACATGCAGCACCAACAAATCCAAACACCGGTTAACGGTAAAATTCCTGCACTCTTTTCAGTACCAGCTTGATGGGTATAAGTGCCTCGAAGATCTCCCTGTGTTCGCTATCTGGTGATTACTTTAACTTCCTAATTTCAATGCACTCTCCAGACTTCTTGTTTTTTATGACCGGTTTTCACGAGTAAGGCACTAATGACCTTGAGTTCGTTTGCACCCCCTCTACTGCCCACTTACAGATCAACAACCATCCCCTCACGGGCAAAGAAAACCTCTGTATCACCTGATTTACCCGGTTCACAATATTTCTTTGCCAACTCATCCAGTTGTTCATCGGTTCTATCCGGATCATGATGAAAAAGAGCCAACTTTTTAACCCCTGCCCTGTTTGCCGCAGCGATAGCATATTCCATACTGGTATGCCCCCAGTTTACCCGATTGACGTACTCCTCTTCGGTATACTGGGCATCATGGATAAGCAGATCGGCCCCGGAAAAAAACTGTTCAACGACCATATTCTGCTCAGTTGCCACCTCTTCTCCTTCAAGGGCCATTACCTCATCGTAGCTGGGATCTTCTGTATCGGTTACGAATAAATTACGAAACGGTTCTGTGTCATAACAGGTGCAGACGACCTTACCATTATATTCAAATCGATAACCGAGGGAAGTAATGGGGTGATTCAACAATTTGGTCGAAAGATGGAGCCCCTCCCCTAAATCAATAAACGGATCTTCCTTGAGTCGGATATACTCAATATTAGAAGAGAGTTCGCCTACATTTATGGGGAAATATCGATATTTCATCTGGCCGCCGACAACGTCCTCAAGAGGATCATCTTCAAAGGTGACCGGTCCGTAAATTTTTACTTCGGCGGTAGGAACGTAGATTGGAGTAAAAAAGGGATACCCCATAATGTGATCCCAATGGGTATGAGAAAGGAAGATATCCGTTTTTATAGGTCCACTAGACATATCATTTGCCATAAGGACATTGCCAAGAGTTCGTATTCCTGACCCTGCATCGATAATGATTAATCGCTCAGTCGAGCCAACCCGCAACTCTATGCAGGCGGTATTCCCCCCATATTTCTGGGTTATAGACCCGGGACTTGGAGTAGAACCACGAACCCCCCAAAATCGTACCCTCATCGCTGTATCATTCATATCTGCAAGAACATTTCAGCCCTTTGGATTTCCTCTTTCACTCTGCCACCGATACCACTGAAATCAGCCCAACTCAGGTCAGCAAAGCGCAGCAGATATTCAATATCCTCTTCAGGCGGAAAGGGGTCACCAGCATAACCGTGATCCAGAATATTGGCATATATATTGCCAAGAGCGATCAGAGCAACCTGTTGTCCCAGGTCTCCAGTCAATGTTTTAGTTTCGTGATGACTGGTGATACATTCTGTAATAACAGTATTAAGTTTCCATTTTTCAGCGATCATTGAGCCCACTTCCTGGTGATCAATACCCATAAGATCACGTTCTACCTGAACAAGGGGCAGCTGCTCAACTTTGGCCACTTTAAGCACTTCACTATATTCATCACCAAAGGGAACTTTACCAAGATCGTGCAGAAGTCCAGCAAGAAACAGTTCTTCCCGCTCCATGGGAGGAATTTCTTTTACCTCCCCAAGCAGCCGGGCACTGACCCCGGCCCCAATGGAATGCGCCCAAAATTTCGAGGTGGGCAATGCCCTCGATTTTTTAGCACCTGAAATTGTACGAATAATTGCAGTACTCAGGGCAATATTTTTCACGGTGTTCATCCCGAGCATAGTGATTGCCCGAGTCAAAGAAGTCACCTTGTTGACAAGAGAATAATAGGCCGAATTAATCAATTTCAAAACTTGACCGGTTAGAACCGGATCAAGCGAAATAACTTTATTGAGCTCATTCGGAGATGCATCAGTCCGGCTGCATATTTCCATAACTTTACCTAAGGTCGTGGAGAGGCTTGGCATCCGCCGTATAAATCTCTCAATATTTTTTCTCTGCTCCGCCTTAGTTATTTCCATATTTTCCCTTGAATAATCGAATTGTTGCACAATAAACTATTCAAATAC
>CAXMTO010000091.1:0-13786 GCA_964196355.1 uncultured Myxococcota bacterium | reverse complement strand
ACAGCTGCAATGGAGGTTGGATTGACTGCGGACAAGCAGCTCAAATTTGGCTGAGCTGTTGTCCAGTTCTACCCCCAGGAAAAATGGGCCGTGGTCTTCATGCCCGAGCTGGGGGGCGGAGAGAAGGTCAGGGGGCAGCTTGAGCCAGTAGAGACCGACCATCGGGCCCTGTTTGAGGGAGCGCTTGAGGTAGGAGTCTATATTGTCCCGCTCCATGGGTGAGAGTTCGTCAATAACTATCTGTCGCATTTGTTATTATTTCCGAATTGAGGTCGAAGATTTACCTACAGGTCAAGCCAGCTCGTATCCCTGTTAAGATTCTCGTACCCGTCTTCACGCACAACCAGCATATTTTCAAGCCTGATCCCACCCCAGCCGGGAATGTAGATACCGGGCTCCACAGTGACGATCATTCCGGCTCTCAGTTTTTTATTGTAAAGTGGAGAGAGTCGCGGTGCTTCGTGAACGGCCAGGCCGACGCCGTGACCAAGACCGTGACCAAAGTAGGAACCGTAACCGGCATCAACGATAATTTTGCGGGCCTTTTTGTCCACGTCCCGGCCGTTTATTCCGGCCCGGACCGCGGCCATCCCGGCAAGCTGGGCCTTACGCACCAGCCTGTGCAGGGATATATATTTTTTACTCGCCTTTCCGGGGACAAAATTTCTTGTCATGTCAGAGCAGTAGCTGTTGAGGATGAGGCCCATGTCGATGGTCAGGGATTTATTTTGTTTTATCCGGCTCTTTCCTGGAACAGCATGGGGGAGCGCACTATTTTTCCCGGATGCAACGATTGAGTTAAAGCTGACGGATTCCGCCCCCTTCCTGCGCATGAGTGATTCAATGGCAAGAGCTACTTCCATCTCGGTTTGTGCTTTTGAAATTGCAGGGGCAATTTCCTGGAAAACTTCTTCATTGAGACGAACAGAGGTACGGATGAGATCAATCTCATCTTCATCTTTAATAATGCGCATTTTTTCAATAAGCCCACTGGTCGGACTGAGTGAAATACCCTTTTTCTTGAGGGCTGGACGCATTTCCTCTGCAAAGGAGCAGAGGGTGTAGTGACTTTCAAAACCCAGATTCTTCACTTTGAGATCTGGTAATAATTTGCAGAGCAGTTTGAGCAATCCTTTCTTGTATATTAGAACAGTAGCCCAGGGGACATCTTTTTCTGCCTGTATTTGATATCGAAAATCTGTGAGGAGATAAGTGGGGCCCGATGAGGGTATAATGAGTACTCCCGACGTTTCTCCTATACCGTGGTCGCCGCCGCGGTACCCGGTGAGGTAATGCCTGTTTTCAGGCTGACTCACCAGAAGGGCATCTATTTTTTTTCGTTTCAGGTTGTTCTGGAGTTTTTTAATTCGCTTGGAATAATTCATTTATTTATCTAGCTGTTGGCTCGGCAGGATTATGGGAGACAGAGACGACTGAGAATCATCTCTTTGCGCTGGTTCATGGCGTCGTTATACTGGTTATTGAGGCTGGTCAGCATTTTCGTCAATTCTTCTTTGTATTGAGGATGCATTGCAGGATTGACGGCACCCTGTTGAGACTGATCGGAGGCCGCCTGCTGTTGCTCGATCTGGGCTCGGAGTGCATCCTTGAGCTGCTGGGTCGTTTGTTCTTTATGCTGACCGTATTGCTCAATTATCTGTTGAAGCTCTTTGCAGATAGTCGCAATTTCGCCAGAGTTCTCCGAGAGAAGCAGAATACCCTTGATGGCAATTGCACCTGATTCCTGCAGATCTTCATTTCGAGGGAGGACAATATTACGCAGGAGAGTCTGGGCTATCCCCTTTCTGATAGGAATCTGCGTTTCAGCGGCCTGACTGACGAGTTCTTTGTGCAGGTCAGTAATTTTCTCATTAAGAAAATCTGCGGCAATCCGCATCCCGTCCTTTATCAAGTGATCATCGTCAGGTACCGGAGATGTCTCTGCTGTCATTTTTGCGGCTCGTTCCAGAACCATTTGCATTGTGCTTTTAATTTCTGCCATTTTTTCTAAATCCATGGTTGAGAATGAAATGTATGCGGTAAAAAGATAACGAGAATGTACAACAGAGATGTGACCTTGGCAAAGAAAATCAGCGGGGAATATATTCAGCCCGCTGCATTCTGGCACCAAAAAATCCATCAATGGTCGCTGAGGGACGCGGGCAGAAAAAATTATCCTCGATAAGGTGGTGAGCTGCTTTGGGGAGGTATTCTGCACAATCGGTGAGTGTGAAATCCGGATGGGCAGAAAGAAAGGTGTGAATGACATTCTGATTTTCTTCGGGTTCAAGGGAGCAGGTGGCATAGACGAGAACACCTTTCGGTGCAAGCAGTTCAGCTGCCTGTTCGAGTAGGTGGAGCTGTGTTGCCTGGTACCCGGGGAGGTCCTGTTCTTTTCTGTTCCAGCGAATATCAGGATGACGGCCTATGACGCCGGTACCGGAACAGGGGGCATCAATGAGGATACCGTCAAACTGTATCATGTTATTTTTTGCAAAATCATGGAGGCTTTCTTCATGGATGGAGAGATGACTCCCGGGGAAAAGGCGATCCTGGTTTTCCAGAAGTTTCTTTAGACGCCGTTTTTGTGGTTCGACTGCGTATATTTTCAAATCGTACCGCGATCCCAGCTGCAGCATGTGATTTGTCTTGCCGCCCAGGCCGGCACAGCCGTCGAGATAGTACCCACCATCTTTAAAAGGAGCGAGCAGCGATGTTGCCAGTTGAGCCGCTTCATCCTGAATCTGGAAAAATCCCTGCTGAAATCCCGGTATCGATTCTATAGAACCGTGAAAATGAGGCAATACGATGCTCTCAGAGCAATACGTGCCTGGCTTGCAGGTGATGCTCTGCTCGTCCAGTAGCCGGCTGAAATCCGTGACAGAGATAAGGGTGGTGTTCACCCGCAGTATAAGAAGAGGTTCTTTGCTGTTTTCATCACAGATACGTGCCGCCTCCTGTTGCCCGAAATGTTTTATCCATCTGTTCACCAGCCAGCGTGGATGATTATAGACAGGCTGACCGTTTTTCTCGGTGAGTGCTCTTTCAGCCAGATTTTTATTTTCTTTCTGGCGGATTGATTCACGCAGGATACCATTGACAAAACCGTGTAGTCGCTGTGGTATACCTTTTATTTTGCAGCTGTTTACTGCTTCGTTGACCGCAGCCGAGTAAGGGATACGCTTAAGAAAAAAAATCTGATAGAGACCGACAGCAAGTGTCTGATGGACAAAAGGGTCAAGCTTGCGGACAGGTGTTTTGCTGAGTTCCTGCAGGATCCTGTCCAGGAATTGACGGTGTCGGAGAACGCCATAGATCAGATTCATTGCCAGGTTGCGTTCCCTGGAAGGGAGCCTGTATCTCTCCACGTTGCGGTCAAATAGGATTTTAACCGAAGATTGGGAGTGGAAAAGGCTGCAGAGTGTTTCAGCAGCAATAAATCGCGTTGTGAATGGATGTTTTTTCTGCAAAGTTGATGAACCTGAAGAAGCTCTTCTGATGAAATGCTTTAGATAGACAAATGGGGCCGTGATTGGTATCCTTATATCTATATTTAAATAGTAATCATGACAACAAATACTATCCCGAGTGACGGTTAATGATGAATATAAAAAATACGAGATATATCTTTTTACTGATAATTGCTGTCTTTTTTGCCGGATCTGCCCGGGCATCGGTGAAAGATGAGGTAGTAAAGCGCGGCTTTCTGCAGTGCGGTGTTTCCACCGGTATTGCCGGTTTTTCAACTGTTGATGAAAAGGGAAACTGGTCTGGGTTTGATGTAGATCTCTGTAGAGGAGTGGCTGCGGCTACTCTTGGCGATGCCGGTGAGGTAAAGTATATGCCGCTTGCTGAAAATGAGAGTTTTACCGCCTTGCTCTCAGGAGAAGTTGATATTCTTTGCAGAAATGCAACCTGGACCTTTGGTCGTGATTCTGCGCTGGCAGTTCATTTCACCGGGATTAGTTATTATGATGGGCAGGGACTACTGGTCGCAGGAACCCTTAATGCAAAACGCATTTCTGATTTGAAAAAAGTAAATATATGCAGTCGGGTTGGGTCGGCCATGGAAGAAAACCTTGTTGATTATTTCACAAGAAACAGGGTCGAATTTAAGGTGATACCTTTTGAAACTCCGGATCTTGCCTTAAAGGGGTTTGAGGAAGGTAAATGTGATGTGATAACCATGCAGCAGTCGATGCTTTATGGTCTGCGGCTTGGCTTGACCGACCCGGCGACTGCACTGGTACTCCCTGATGTTATCTCCAAAGAGCCGCTGGGACCTGTAGTCCGGCAGGGAGATGACACCTGGTTTGATATCGTTAAGTGGACCCTTTATGCAATGGTTGCTGCAGAGGAACTTGGCATAAATTCGACTAATGTTGAGGAGATGAAAGTCAGTGACAAGTTAGCTGTAAAACGAATTCTGGGGCAGGAAGGTAACATGGGCAAGGGATTGGGTCTGAACGATGACTGGTTCTACCAGATAATTAAGCAGGTTGGTAATTATGGTGAGGTCTTTGAGCGTAATTTTGGTTCGAAATCTTTATTAAAAGTTGATCGAGGACTCAATAATCTTTGGAACCATGGCGGATTGCAGTATGCCCCGCCTCTGCGCTAAGAATCCATTTGTTTTTTGCCTGATAGAGGCCAATAGAGAGGTGCGAGGTAATGAATCAGAAAAAAAATCTCTTCAAGATTGTGCTGATTGCTGTTTTTCTCCTGTTTTCTGCTTCTCACGTTGCAGCGGAAAGCGAGCAGGGCGGTTGGTCTAAAGTGGGTAATGAGATAGAAGAGGCTGCAGATGCTGTGGGTGCAGCATCTCAGGATAGTTGGGAGAAAGCGAAGGCTAAAAGTGCCGAAGCCCTCGAGAAGACTGAAGAAGCAGGCGTGAAGGCATGGGGAAAAACGAAAGAAACCAGCGTCGAAGCTTGGGATAAGACCAAAGCAACCAGTGCTAAAGCCTGGGGTAAGACTAAAGAGACCAGTATCGAAGTTTTGGATATGACGAAAGAGTCCGGTGTTGAAGCCTGGGACAAAACGAAAGAAAAATCAGCAGAGCTGTACGATCAAGGTAAGGCGAAAATCCATGATATGACCGGGCCTGCCAAAGAGTAATGGTTATTTTGTTGCCAGGTAAGTGGATTAAGAATCAGCATTTTCTGAAAAGGACAGCTCTGCACGGGCTGCCCTTTTCATGTTTTCGGCTGATTTTTATAAGAAATCGTCCAGTATGGGATCAGAGCTCCGTGAGCACATCAAAGAGCCCGCTATCCGCTTCTATTTTGCTCCTGTTGCCGATGATTTTGCGATGGCTTCCGGGCATCATCCGGGTAAAAGCTTGTCCAAAACTACGAAGATCGGCTGCGGTCGTCTGAATTATTTCTTCAATTCGGTTCTGTTTGTATTCTCTGTCAAGACCATTTAAGTATTCGTTTCTGGCGGTTGCCCCTTTTGCAGCAGAGCTTTGGTGGGGAACGAAGCTGCCGTAGGTTCCGGTTATCAGCTGTGTCATTGTTTCAGTCGGAAGATCCAGGTTTGTCACAATATCGGGAACAGCATTGTAGGCGTCGTATGTCTTTTTGACCTGAGGGTCACGATAGCTGACGAAGCCGAGGTTACCGCTTATCTGGCCAAATTGGATAAAGCAGCCGTATGCGCCGCCCATCTGGCGGACAGTATTCCAGAGATAATCCCGGGAGAGATAGGTCTTTAACACTTCAAAATGACCGTTATACCCTTTTCCATCCTGCAGCAGGTTCCCTCCCTGAACTGCAAAGACCACTTCGGCTGATGTGATAAAGGCCTCATGGTGAGCCAGAGAGAGGTCGGGGAGAGTTTGGGGCATGGGCTCTGCAGAACCGAGGGCATCAGGGATACAGCTGCCGATTTGTGTGAAATGGTTGATCTCTTTACCATCAGCGGTAACTGCAAGAAGCAGATTGTTCCTGTTGAAAAGGAGGGATCCAATTTCCTGCATGGCAGCAAGGAAGGTTTCCTCTTCCTTGTCATAGTTGAGGGCCAGTTTTTTGACCGCCTGGTAGGCGGTTACGCCGTTGAACATCTCGGTGTATCTTCCTGCGGTGCTCAGGTGTGAAAATAGCCGGGTGGTGGGCAGGTTATACCCTTCGCTCTGCGCGGCATGCTCTGCCCACGTAAACTCCCGTCCAACTATTTCACGGATCCTCGCTTTATCCTTAAATGATGCGCTTGAAAAAATTTCCGAAAGAAGGGTGAGCGCTCTTTCCAGGTAATCCGGCAGACACTTAAGATGCAGCCAGAGAACCGGTCTGACTCTATCGAGTTTTTCTCGCCTGGTATATGTGTTCAGAGAGTGAGAAAACGAACCCGTACAGGTGGCAATTTCCTTTGCAAACTGTTTGTAATCGAGTTTTTCTGTACCTATCTCTGTAAGGATGGTGCCAAAGAGGTCGAGCCACGGCAGCAGACGCGGTGGCAGGCAGGAAAAGTTGAAGCCGACATCGATATAAGAGATATGGTTGGTTTCAAGGTCACTGATGAGCACCTTCTGGCCAAACATCTCTTCCGGAGTGACACTGTGGAAATCAACTGTGGTCGAGAGGTCTTTTAAGGTAAGCTGCGGCAGGAGGGAGAGAGTCTCAACACTGTTTGGGGTCTGCTGCTCCCTCATCAGTTCGTTGGTTTTCTCGACCCTCTCTGCTTTTTCTTTTTCAGTGACGGCAGCATCATACTCTGTCAACCGTTGATGCTCTTCTGCCTGGTTCTGCATCTGTTTTTCAGGGTCAGGCACCAGGGTGACAGTGACGTTTGAAGGATTATCAATCAGATATTTTTTTATCAGCTGTTCAAAATATTTTTCGTTCAGCGCCTTGTGGCGCAGATCTTTAATCAATTCTTCACTGGTGAGATAGAGAAAGGGATCGTTACCATATTTGAGCGCATTCATCGCTTTGCCGATACCATCCAATCCCCGCTGAGCCTTACTCGATTCTTCCCGAAAGCTGAATTCGAACTTATTCAGTTCAGAGAGTACCAGGTCGTGGTCCAACCCCTCTTCCACCATTTGAAGTAAGGTGTCTGTATAGAGTGTAAGGAAATCATCACGATGCTCCGGTTCACTGCCTACGAGGTAACTGATCATAATCGTCCTGTAGGAGGATCCAGCCAGATAGAGTCCGCCAAAATCTTTGCATAATCCACTTGAGACGATGGCGTTTTTCAAAGGGGATCCGTCAGAGTTAAAGAGTATATTTGCAATAATCTGGAAGGCTGTGTTTTCTTCACGGTTTGTTACTGAAGAAACGTTTGTGCCGACGGCAAGGAAAGTCTTGTTTTTTGTGTCTTCTGAGTCAACGGCGTATGCGTCTTTTATGAAAACCGGTTGAGAGGCCAGTACTCCTTTTTCAATCTCCACCCGCTTTACCTGAGCCGAAAAGGTTGAAAAGAACCTGTCCTGAAGAAAGTTGAGTTCATCCATCAACGGTGCGTCACCGTAGACAAAAAACATTCCGTTAGACGGGTGATAATGTTTTTCATGGAAATCACAAAACTCCTCGTAGCTGAGATCAGGGATGTTTTTGGGATCTCCCCCCGATTCATGGGCGTAGGTTGAGCCAGCCATCAATCCTGAAAAAATATGATGAAAGATAAAACGAATCGGGTCGGAGAAGGCTCCTTTCATCTCATTGTATACCACTCCCTGGTACTGCAGAGGAGCCTCTGCTCCTTCCTGGTGATAATGCCAGCCCTCCTGCTCAAAGGTCTTCAGGGTTATAAGTGGATTAAATACAACATCACAATACACATCCATGATATTAAAATATTCTTTCAGATTTCTGGTGGCAAAGGGATAGTAGGTTATATCTGCCCCGGTCATGGCATTGAGGAAAGTCATCAACCCGCCTTTGTTGATTTCACCAAAGACATCTTTAACCGGGTATTTTTTTGAGCCCATCAAGACAGAATGCTCCAGGATATGAGCAACTCCGGTAGAGTCGGTAGGTATGGTATTAAAGCCTGCGGCAAAGGTTTTGTTTGTGTCGCTGTTCTTGATGGCGATGAGTGGGCATTTGAGTAATTCGTGTTCAAAGAGAAAAACGTCGGAATCTATTTCCTTAATGAATTCGCGTTTTTTTAGGGTGAAACCCGCATAGGTGGTGTCGGTAGTGAATGTCATACTGTCGCCTTGTGATAATATTGTTTAATATTATGGTGTTAAAGAATTTTCTCCGAATCCAGCAGGAGTGTTACTGGGCCATCGTTAACAAGTTCTACCTCCATTGTCGCCCGGAAGGTTCCGGTTGCAACACTTATCTGTTGACTCGCCACAGCTTCAATAAATTGTTGATAGAGCGGTTCTGCAATTTCCGGAGGGGCAGCATTCGAGTATCCGGGGCGCCTCCCTTTGCGGCAATCGCCATATATAGTGAACTGCGAGACGATAAGCATTTCTCCGTCAATGTCTGCAAGGGATCTGTTCATTTTCCCTTCATCATCATCAAAAATGCGAAGATGTACTATTTTATCGGCAAGCCATTGCAGGTCCCTGGTTGTATCTTCGGAACGGATACCGAGCAATACGACCAGTCCGTGCCCGATCTGTCCTGTGGTGTTCTCATTGATCCTGACTGACGCACGACTTACTCGTTGAATAACGGCACGCATAATTAGTACCTTGCTCTGAAATTTTTTGTTTTTTGTGACAGAAAACACACATTCATTATTGAAATCATAATGTTAGAAAAACTTTCAAGGTACTTATACCCCCTTGTGGGGTGTTACCCTATTTCTTTAATGCCTGTCCAATCAGCAGCAGGATATGCTCAACGGAAATGTTGTCTTCTTCCTGAAGATTGCCTGAGAGGTTGATGCTGCAGCCGGGACAGCCTGTTACCCAGAGATCCGCTCCCGTTTCCTTGGCGGTTTTTATTTTCTTGCTCACTATCTGGTGAGAAGTCTCCGGGTGGTCGTAAAAGAAGGTGCCGCCGCCGCCGCAGCATTTGTCGTAGTCCTCTGCCCTGGTATAGTCGACATTGGGCAAGCGCTTCAGCAGCGTCTCTATTTCAGTTGTCAGACCCTGGCCGTTACGGAGATGGCAGGGCATATGGTAGGTGACCTTCTGCTTTACGGCCCGGGAATCCAGGTGAGGTTCCAGCAGATCGTAGTTTGCCAGAATGAATTCGCTGATATCCCGCACTTTACTGCTTAATTCCTCCGCCCTCTCTGTCGCAAGCCCCAGCTCCTTTAAAACGATCCCATACTCTTTATGCAGAGCTGAGCCGCAGGTAGCGCAATCAGTGACTACGGCGACAATATCGTCCCGGTTAAAGAGGTTTATATTGGTTTCGATATTGGCAGCAGCTTTTTCCAGATTTCCGTGAATAAAGAGAGGCAGACCGCAACAGACCTGGGACCTGGGAATCTCGACTTGAAAGCCCATGGTCCCGAGGATACGGCATAGGGCATGGCCGACCTGGTCATATATATAATTGGTTCCGCAGCCGGTGAAGTAAAGAATTGTACCCCTGGAAGCTGTTTCAGGAGCAATCTTCTCGGCAACCTGCTCACGAAAAGGTCGTTTACTGAATTTTGGCAATCGTTTTGCGGGGATATTGCCGACTTTGAACTCACGGGCAAGGTAGTTAAGCATATGGTTCCGACCCAGCTTGGCAAAACGCGAGGCGAGTCGCAGCTGCTGTTCGTGGCTTAAGAAGTGATAGAGGACTTTAAGGTGCCACCCCTCGCCATGATCAGTTGCCATGTAGCTGCGCATGCGCATGAACAGGCTCGGATGCTCCACTCCGCTGGGACATGCAGCGGTGCAGTTGCCACACATCAGGCAGCGGTTGATCAGGGTGCTCAAATGGCTGGATGTGCCCAGGTTTTGCTCTGTATAGTGTTTGGAGAGCTGTACTTTGGCTCGAGGACTTGCACCCTCCTCCATCTTCTGGAGATAGACCGGGCAGACGGGCAGACACGCTCCGCATTTGGAGCATTGCAGGACCTCAGGGGCCTGCAGGTTTTCTGGTTTAACATTCATATCGCTTTTCCGGGGTTGAGAATCCCATGCGGATCGACCGCCTGTTTCAAGGTGTGCATGAACCTGAGCGTCGGTTCATCAATGGCAATGGAGAGGTAGTCGAGTTTGGCGATTCCGATGCCATGTTCTCCTGAAAGGGTACCGTTATGGGACATGGCAAGTTTGAAAATTTCTCCGATTGCTTTTTCGACTCGCTCCATTTCATCTGTGTCGCGTATATCACAGGAAATCAGCGGGTGCATATTACCATCTCCGGCATGTGCTGATATTCCTACCAACAGTCCGTGTTTATCGACGATTGAGCGGATTCCCCTGATCACTTCCGGGACCTTGCTGGCGGGAACCGTGGCATCTTCCACGATGCAGTTCGGCTTCAGGCGTGCCATACTCGGGTACAGGGAACGCCTGGCCTGCCAGAGATTATCTCTTTCTTCCGGGGTACGGGCCTCCTGAATATCGACAGCGTTATTCTTCTGTGTTTTTTCGATGATCAGCGCCAGTTCATTTTCAACCTGCTGTTCGTTACCGTCGACTTCAATCAGCAACAGTCCTTCGGCTTCACGGGGCAGACCGATATTATTGGCATCCTCTACGGCATTGATCAGTACCTTGTCAAGAAGTTCCAGAGCTGCGGGCAGAATACCTGCGCCGATAATGTCCGAGACAGTAGCCGCAGAATCGTCCAGGTCGTTAAAGACTGCAAGTACAGTGCGGTATGCTGCCGGTTGCGGCAGCACCTTTAGGGTAATTTCAGTGACTATTCCGAGAGTTCCTTCAGAGCCGCAGAACAGTCCGAAGAGCCGGTATCCAGTGACATCCTTAACATTTCTGCTGCCAAAGCGGATCACATCGCCATTGGCCAGCACCACTTCCATACCGAGTATATAGTCGGAAGTGACGCCATACTTGAGGCAGCGGGGCCCGCCGGCATTCTGTGCCACATTGCCGCCGATGGTTGAAAAGGCCATGCTCCCGGGGTCGGGTGGATAGAAAAAATTGGTCTTGGCGAGTTCTGTCTGCAGGTCGGCATTAATGACTCCAGGCTGTACGATGCAGTAGCGGTCCGGCGTGTTGGTTTCCAGAATCCGGTTCATCATGGTCATTGAGAGTACAATCCCGCCTTTCAGCGGCACTGATGCACCGCATATACTGCTTCCGGCTCCCCTGGCTGTTACCGGAACCTGATGCTCAGAGGCGACTTTGAGGATCTCGGAGACCTCTGTGGTGGAGACAGGCAGCAACACGAGGTCGGGTAAGGCCTCCACAGTGAATGCATCATAGGAGTAACTGATAAGGTCCTCAAGCTGGTCACGAAAACGCTCCTTGCCAACAATAGACAACAGTTTGTTTTTTATTATAATATCCATCTGTTATTTTGTGTTTTTGTATTTGAGACAGCCGGTAAATTTATCTTCCTTCATGGAGCTTACCGTCTTTTCGAAACTTCGGTTTTTTCTGCAGGTAATGGTTTACCTCTTGATGAATCTTTATTCAAGTTCAAGTTGCCGTATAGTAATTATCAACGTTTATGGCAGATAGGTATTTTAAATAGCACAAAATTGGCGAGGATCTATCTGTTAAGGTTGGGAGTGCTTATTTCCGGCAAATAACGATTTCCTGTTTGAAGTGGCTCACCATGTATGGTAAGTCGGTGGTGAACCTTTCCTGTCCGTAAGTTGTAATGGTCATTGAGCCTAAGGTGGAATTCGGTAGTTTTATGACTTGTGACTGGGTAGCGAAAGTATTTATTATTTGAATGAAAGTTTTTTAATTTCTGTGGAGGCTTGAAATAATTGTGGCTGTAAAACATCTTGAAAAGGAAATTCTTCAACTGACAGAGGAATTAATCCGTATACCTTCTACTCAGGCTCGTCCTGAAAAAATCACACAGTGTGCTGACTTTATAGAAGACTGGCTGGGCAGCTATTCCATCGAATGTCAGCGGTTTAATATCAACAAGGTCCCTTCGATAGTTGTTTTTCCTTCAGGAACTGCTAAAGTAAAGGTCCTGCTCGTAGCCCATTTTGACGTTGTGGAAGCTGAGAATGAAGCATTGTTTTCACCGTGGGTTGAAAACGGCAGGCTCTACGGCCGTGGTGCAATTGATGATAAATATGCGGTTGCCCTCTCCCTGATGCTCTTTCGGGAACATCTGGCGGCTTTGCACAAGAGAGGATTAAGCCAGAAAGATATGAGCTTTGGACTTCTTTTAACGGGAGATGAAGAAGTCGGTGGAAGCAGCGGAGTCGGCGCAATTTCGGGAGAGATAGGGTCAGATTTTTTTATTACCCTGGACGGTGGTAGTCCGGATCTGATCGTTAAAAAAGAAAAAGGAGTGATCCGTCTTCATCTGGAGACCACGGGTAAAGCAGCCCATGCAGCCCGCCCCTGGCTCGGGGAGAATGCCTTTGATCTCTTTGTAAATGATTACAAGGCTGTAAAAAATCTCTTTAACAGAGAAACTGAAGATCACTGGCATAAAACCGTGGCTTTGACACAATTTGAAGCCGGAAACGGGTCAGTGAATATAGTGGCATGTCGAGCAAAAGCCACGCTGGATATACGTTATACAGAGCATGACAGTGCCGATGAGATAGTATCATCCATACAGAACGCAGTGAGCGGAAAGGCCACCGTATTCGAGCAGTCACCCGTTTTTTTCGGTGGAGAATCCCCCTATTTTGCTCGTCTGCAAAAATATACCGATGATGCCGTGTTTGGCTTTTCACATGGTGCTTCAGATGCCAGATATCTGTCTGAGAAAGATATTCCAGGAGCTATATGGGGCGCCGAAGGAGAGATGTCTCAGCACACTGAAGACGAGCACATTGTTCTCGATTCGCTCTATTTCATATTCGACCGCCTTGACGCATTTTTATCGGAAATTGCAGAGGTATAAGACACAATGACTGATCGCAACTCCCACCTGCTTGAAGTTCAGGACCTGAAAACCTACTTCTACACTTTTGAAGGGGTTGCCCGTGCTGTGAACGGTGTCTCCTATCATCTTGACAAGGGAGAGACAATTGGTATCGTGGGGGAATCGGGGTGCGGCAAGTCCGTTACGGCCTCCTCTGTCATGCGCATTGTCCCCGATCCTCCGGGGAAAATAGTTGGCGGCCATATTCATTTTCATGGAGAAGACCTCACGCAACTGAGTCAGAAGGCGATGCGTCGTATCAGGGGTTGCCGGATTGCCATGATTTTTCAGGAACCGATGACTTCCCTTAATCCCGTTTTTACCATAGGGGATCAAATTGCGGAAATGTTCACTCTTCATATGGGTATGAACAAAAAAGAGGGTCTGGCGGCAGCCGTCGAGATGCTGGAGAGGGTTCAGATTCCTGCACCTCAAAAGCGGATATATGATTATCCGCACCAACTGTCGGGGGGTATGCGTCAGAGGGCCATGATTGCCATGGCTCTGGCCTGTGATCCTGAGTTGCTCATCGCCGATGAGCCGACAACTGCTCTTGATGTTACAGTTCAGGCCCAGATACTGGATCTGATGAACAGGCTTAAGGATGAACTGGGCACTGCAATTCAGATGATCACCCATGATCTTGGAGTCATTGCCGAGATGTCAGACCGCATTGTTGTAATGTATGCCGGTCGTGTGGTTGAAGAATCAGAGGCGGTTGATCTGTTTGAAAATACTCTGCATCCTTACACCCAGGGATTATTGCAGTCGATCCCCGTGCTCGGAAGCCGCAGTAAGGGCGAACAGAAGAAGTTGAATGAAATAAAAGGGATGGTGCCAAGCCT
>CAXMTO010000090.1:0-6860 GCA_964196355.1 uncultured Myxococcota bacterium | reverse complement strand
CTTCGACTCTTATTTACTTAAGCGGCGAGCTGATTGACGATCATCACAGTCTAATCAGGATTATAAACGATATTTTGTCAGATATGCCTGATCTTAGATATCTGATAGTTGACGAGGTAACCTATATTCGGCATTGGGATAAAGCTGTGAAATTTCTCGCTGATTCCGGACAACTCGATGATGTCATTTTGATGCTTACCGGTTCGGATATGCTGATTCTGGGTGAGGCCCGTATGCGTTTTCCTGGTCGGAGAGGTCTGGCAGACGAGGTTGATTTCCATCTTTATCCTTTGAGTTTTGCCGAAACAGTTCACCTCAAAGGTATCTTAAATAACGAACAACAGCAGTCAATACAGCATACCCCCTCTGAAGAAACGGTTCGACTCCTTTTCTCTGCTTTTGATGATTATCTTAGGCACGGCGGTTTTCTGACCGCAATCAATGATCTGGCAATCCACAGCCGAATACTGTCTGCTACCATGCGTACGTATTCCGACTGGATTCGTGGAGATGTCCTGAAACGAGGCCGTCAGGAACATTACTTACGTGAAATTATCATTGCAATTATCAAGCGTTACTGTTCTCAGATTACCTGGAATAATTTACTTACTGATTTGTCCATTGACCATCCTAAAACTGTGGCAGATTATGTTCAGTTACTGACGGCAATGGATGCGGCATATATTCAGTCAGCCATCCAGGAGGATCGGTTATGTGCCGCTCCTAAAAAAGCCAAAAAACTTCTCTTTACCGATCCCTTCATTTTTCATGCTCTGCATGATTGGGTAAACCCTGATCAACAGGATGGCTACACCTTGATGCAAACGACACTAGCCGACCCGATTCTTGCTGGACAATTGGCTGAATCCTGCGCTGTCAGCCATTGCCGAAGATTCTATCCTACCTATTATATAAAAGCCAAAGGTGAGGTGGATATTGCCTGCGTGCAGGGGAAGCAATTTTGTCCAATTGAGGTCAAATGGACATCACAACTTCGTCCCGGAGAGCTGAAGCAGCTCCGTAAATATCCAAATGGTCGGATTTGGACAAAAAACAGTACCAGTAGTGAGATCCTTGGCTTGCCGGCTACTCCCCTGCCGGTAGCTCTTTATCTGGTTGACGGAATACTTTCCACCGGCTCCCTGGGATTATGATTCTTCTTAAACCCATTCCGGTATTGAGTAACATAGTTTTGTCGCTATGCAGATTCCTCCAGACTCCTGATACACGGTATTTTTCTTTTTATATCTAAAAGTCACTTCATCTGAATGCGAGCAATTGTATTTCAATCAACCCTTGGTTATAAAAAATGATAGTAAACATACGGGATCTGAACCAATATTTTACGCTCTTGGAAAAACGGATGAAAACAGAGAATTATTTCTAGCCTTTACCGTTCGTAATAATTTGATTCGGGTTATATCCGCTAGAGATATGAGTCGCAAAGAAAGAGAGGTCTATGTAATATTATGAAAAAGGCAACCCCAAAATTTAAAACAGAAGATGAAGAGAGAGAATTCTGGGCCAAACATGATTCAACTGAATTTATCAATTGGTGTATCTCTCCGCCTTCCTGAAATTATGATCGATGACTTAAAGGTGTTGGCAAACAAACGAGATGTTCCCTACCAATCATTAATGAAAATATTTTTAGCGGAACGTATTGTATACGAGCTTGGTGGTCTTAGATCTGGCGGAGGTCAATCTCAATCAACTTCTGCAGAAAATGGCTCGGTTTAGAAACCTGCTCGTTCATATGTTCTGGAAGATTGATTATACTGCCGTCTCTGAGATCGCGCCGTCCTTTGTCATTCCCGCACACCGGGAGATAAAAGAGCCTCTATATCGATCCCAAAATATTCATGGATGAGAATATTTCGCATAGCTTTCATCTGCGACCATGGAATATCAGTGTGTTGTTTCTGGATATCTTCAGAGACATGGGATGCTGCTTCGCCTATTATTTCAAGATTTCTGATAACTGCATCAACAGTTCTCCGATCCTGCGCCCAGGCATCATAATCCATGTCGTTGATATATTCCGCGATAGCAACCAACGCATCATATATGTCTTCAAGCCTGAATTGCTGATTTCTAGGCGACACGAATAGCCTCTTGCAAAATATCTTTCCGCATTTGTTTTTTTAATGCTTTTTCAGTAACCAGGTCGACGGGTCGGCCAGTGATTTCTTCTAAAAATTGTTTCACGACGATAAATCTGAAAATGCCCGGGGTTTTTCGGAAGTGCACCAAAACGTCCACATCGCTATCTGGACCAGCTTTGCCTTTACTGACTGAACCAAAAATCGACAAAGATTTAACATCAAATCTATCAGTCAGTTCAGTTTTATGTTTTGCTATCACAGCAATTAAATTTTTATCGATCGCAGTCATTGACTGTACCTCTCAAAAGTTTTGCCAGAGTTTTCCTTATTAGATCGTAATTCCATTTTTGAGTATTTCAGATAAAAACCCGCTTTCATCGTGAGTTCTCTCAATAAGCACAGGCTCTATTCTATCATCAATTTCTCTTCTGATTTTCCATAGCAGTGGTCTTGTGGAAAAATAATCACCAGAAATAGTGTCAACTACAATTGCCACATCAACATCGCTGTCTTTGTGGGCGTTACCAGTTGCATAAGATCCATAAAGAATAAGTTTTTCAAAAACCATATGTTGTGCCAGTAGTTTTTTATATTTTTTAAGCATAGTTATAACTTCAGTATTATCCATTTTTGTAACTCCTGGCCTCGTGTAATATTTCAGAACAACGGTCTGGCGTAAGGCTTTCCAGTAATTGTTGCTTATGGGTAGGTTAACGAGCTTCAATGTTTAGAGGCTCTAAAAGGTCTACGAAGTCTTTTTGTTTATCTGAAAAGCTATTATAGATATCTGCTTTTTTGGCTAACAGCGAAAGACTGTGCGAAAAAGGTACGGTTTTGCTGCCAACGTGTACCAGGTACGCTTTTAATATTTTTTCAATGGCCTGGTGTGCCATAAAACCCACATAAAGATAGCGTTTGCTTTGAAGCATAGCCTCAGCAGTCTTCATGTCATATTCAGATAATTCTGTCCAGTATTTTACTTTGATATTCATTAAAGGACACCATGTTCAACTGTTGCCAAGCTTGATAAAATACCCACCTGTTTTCGGAGCTCCACGAAATTCGATTTTTTCCTCATTCTTTAAATATTTAAGCCACCGTTCAATATTTTTCACAGAAGTAGCAAGGTGCTGAGCAAAGAAGGGGGTCCTTTTTAATTCGGCAATCAAAGGTAAATCGGCTTGGCGGTTGGTAGAACCTAAACGGACAAAGACACCTTGTTGTTCGCCTTTCTGTTTCAGATAATGTGGGCGTAATTGGCTGGGAAATACTGCAACGGCTAATAAGGTGAGATCTTTGCTGGGGACCAGTTCAATGTTGGGTATAAGGCGTGGAGCAATGGAGTCGGCTATCATATTGCTGAGCCGTTCTTCTTCATCAAGAGGATTGTCGGGTAGACCGATGATCGTATGGTCATCTTCAACACCAATAAGCATGATACCGCCTGCAGTATTGGCAAAGGCCACCAGGGTTTTCATAATGTTTTCAGGAGAAGAAAGATCCCGCTTGAATTCAAGGGTTTTTCCTTCCTGAGAGTGCAGGAGGTGATTATATTTCATATTACATTAGCAACGGTGCGCTTAGTTTGTAGGGTAAAAAGAAATTCATAGCTGTTTCTCAAGGATGGCAATACCTCTAGCTGTCAGACGGTACTTTTGAGTCGGGCTTGTTGGTGAATTTGGTTGAGTTCTTTCAATTAATTCATGAAATAACGCTGGCTCGAGGTAGGATTTGCTAAAACTAACCCTGTCTCGTAGCCCAACCGCTTCCATTAGTTGAGAGCGACTTAATTCACCATTGACCTGTTTTAACAGTTCAATTACTTGCTGGGTTACTTGCTGGATTACTTGCTGGGTCACATGCTCTGCCGGCTCTTCAGCCACAGCTAAAGGGTGCGGAAAGAGGGTGACCAAAAAAAAATTAAGATCATCGTCGGTCTTGAAAACAGGTTCCGGGGAGCCGTTACGTTTCATAAAAAAACGCATTTTAGGAATACCGGTACTACGCCCTTCGGTAAGATCCATTTCCTTAAGAAAATCTCCGATACGACTGTTGCGATAGTCTCGGGTGATGACCCGTTCACTGTTAAGCATTTTCTGGTTTACCGGTGGCATTGGTCCGGCATAGGAGATGATCTCCACACGATCTAATCTTATATTTATTTCTATTGGATTTTGTCGGTCATAGCTTTTATGGTAGATAGCATTTGCCAGGGCTTCTTCAAGTACCTCATAGGGATAATTGTAAAAACGATTAGCCTCGGCCTGGCCCTCTACCTTTTGCACATATTCCTTAATCAGATTGTTTTTAAGATAACGTAATACATCCCGCAGCTGAAACTGAATTGGTCCTGTAAAGATATTTTCAGAAAAGTTGTCGCCTATATCGTCACTATATTCAACAAGATCAACTTGTGCACCCCGGAAGAATTCACGTGGCTCATCATTGAAGAGCAGCAGGGCTACATTGAGGGGACGCAGGTCTTCGTCGCTTCCTCGCGCGATTCCCATTTGTCGGCATAGATCATCCAGTGGGATTTTGGGTAATTCAGGATAAAGGCTGCTTTTGACCTCTTTAAGGAAAGTGGCAATATGAACCAGATTGAGGTCTTCCAATGTAGCATGGTGGTTAATCCGGTTATCAAAGGTTATCTTGGCTGCAAGTGACATCAAACGCTGCAGGTCGTCGTCGCTTGCCTGTATTGTAGAAGAATACCGGCGGATGTAATATGGTTTATTGCTTTTGTCTGCTAAAGATTTGGGAGCCTTATAGGGACGAACATCTCCAGGAGGTACCCAGATAGCCAGCAACTGTTTTCCATCAATAACTGTTGGTTCAATCACTGGAAAATAGTTTGGTGAAATATAGTGGCAGATATGTAGTAGTTCCTTCTGGATGGAATCCATTTGCCTGGAATCAATTCCTGCCGGGGGCATGACTGCCTGGCCATGATCTTCTGCCACTCCTACAATGATATATCCTCCTCCAATGTTGCTGGAATCGTTGGCGAAGGCACAGATCGTGTGGAGGATGGATTGTGGGTTCCATCCTTTCTTGAACTCAATCCGTTCACTCTCAATCACATTGCCTGTGATAAGTTCTTTTATGTTAATGGGTAGTGACATATATTGTTTAGTTTTTATTGCAGTTCTTTTGTCGAAGGTGAGGTCAAGGAGTTGTTTCTTCCATACAGGATATCATCTGCAATATTTTGGATTTCCTGTTTAAAAGTATCGGTGTCGGGTCGTGATATCCATTTTATCGTGTCAAGGTACTTCAACGGGAAAGAATTGAGCATATCGTAAATGATCTCAGGGGCAGCTCCAACCTCTTTGCTTTTAGCCTCTGTGACAATATCTCTCCAGCTAAAACTTTGCTGTAATGCTATCGCGTGAATATCGACAACATCTTTTGGTTCACTGCGAAAGAGTGCGGTCAGCTTATTGGATAATATATTTCTCAAACTATCAATTCGGCCAAGTACAGGATCCATAGTAATCGAGCCATAATGGGCCGCAATATCGTTGATAAATTCCACTTTTAATTCAATTTCACTTTGTTCTGAATCTGTTACGAAGAGCTCCGTATATGCCATCCCTTTATTTATAGAATTACTGTCAAGACTTAAAACACCAGAATTCTCTGCCTCGATTAATCTTTGTAAAATAGTGTCAACGTGTTCGGCATACTCAGGATCCCTGTTCACAAAAAAATCCAGATCATCAGAATAACGATGATGTGTATAATAGCGGCTAAGTGCTGTACCACCTGTTAGAAAAAAGGGTGTTTTTGCATTCTGCACTATATTCAGCACCCCATTTTGTAAAGGATACAGTTTCTCCTCGTAATATTTTTCCGAGTCGCTCATATTTTGCTCTCTTTTCTTTGTTGCGAACTCTACTTAAAAGATTTGGATTCAGTTTCAGTGCAAGTATATCGGGGGTGAAAAAATCCAGAAGATCGTACCAGCTCAATCTCTCTAGCATACGTATCAGTAAATCATCCTGGTTCCAGTGCCCAGCATGCGATTTTTCTCCATTGATTACTGCAAACATATCCTCAACTGAAATAGTGTAATCCCAGTTAATACGTTTTAAATTGCGATATTTTTTTTTGGTTAACTTTTTCATGACTGTCTTTCAAGGGGGGCAGCACCTGCCTCAGTGCTGCTTGTTTTTTGGGTTTGCTAATCCAATGATACAGGGCAGCCATTGCCACTTTCTTCGTATTCAAATTTCATCGAAGGATAGCTGGATATGAAAATAATGATTCTGACACTTAAAGTGGTACCGAAAAGTAACGAAAATGTAAATTAGTCGTACCAGAAATGTTATGCCCTTGAGTCTGACATAATAGCTTCATAATCTCTACCCCCGTAGAATATATTCAGAATCCTAACTGCCTGTTGATTTCCATCAACGACAAAAGCTACAACGGTTTTTTTATCGAGGGGATAGATTCTTAAATCTTTCATTAAGTCGTTGCGCTGCTGCCCCCTTAGAGGGGCCGTTTCTAACTTCTGACATTTGAGTCTAAGCTTTTCAATGTATGCCCAAGCTCTTTCAGGAAAGTCACTTTGCGCTGAAATATATTCATAGATATGTTCAAGATCTGTGATTGCATCCGGCATCAAATAGACTTTATATGTTTTCATTAGAGTGCTTTCTTTGCCCGTTGTTGGTGTAGCTCCTCGATGGTTTTAAAGGCTGTGTTAAACGGCACGGGTTCGCCGCTTTGCTCTGACTGAACCAGACG
>CAXMTO010000089.1:0-4182 GCA_964196355.1 uncultured Myxococcota bacterium | reverse complement strand
CAATGACATCATTGTTGTCATGAACGTATATATAAACCCTGCAATAAAGGCCGAAAACATGATGGGTAGAATCACCTTAAAAAAGACGGTAATAAAGTCCGCTCCAAGATCAGCAGAGGCTTCTTCAATTTCAATACTGATTTGATGCAGTTTGCTTATACCCGCCTCAACACCCACAGCGAGAAATCTGAAGGCACAGTTCAATACAAGGATCCAGATTGTGCCTGCCAGGAGTAGCGGGGGTTTGTTAAATGCCATTATATAGCCAACCCCGATAACTGTTCCGGGAAGCGCAAACCCGGATAAAGCCAGCATCTCCATGACATGTCTACCTCTGAACTTGCCTCTCATGATAACATAGGCCAGAAGTGTTCCCACAATAGCACCGAACAAACCGGCCATGAGTGATAATTTAACACTGTTGAAGATGGCCTCATTGGACTGCATGTTTAACATGTGGTCCCAGACAAATGTATTGTCAACACCGACTATTTTAACAAAAGCACCGACAACAATTACTGCAAAACAGAGCACAACCATCAGCGCCACCGGAAGGACAATTGCCAGAAGAACAGCCTTGATTCCTGGTGCTATTTCTTTGGGGTCAACCGCTGTGGGCTTACCAACTATGGTCGTATATCCTTTTCCCTTCAATATATAGTTGTGGAGAACAAAAATAACGAGGCATGGAACCATAAGCACTACCGATAACACAGAGGCCATATTGAAATCGCCCTCTCCTGTAATCATCAGGTAGGTATCAGGAGCCAGAAACGGGAGTCTGCCACCCAGGATTGCAGGGTTGCCAAACTCTGCAATGGTCATGACGAAAACCAGAAGGGCGGCTTTAAGGACACCGGGGGCCGCCAGAGGAATGGTAATGGTACGGATAATCGTCGACTGCGAAGCGCCCATGTCTGACGCACTCTCTTCCAGCGAAGGATTCTGGGAATTCAGCACATTCTCAATCATCATATAGGATAAAGGGAGAAAAGCCAGACACTGGGCTACAATAACACCGGTCCAGCTGTAGATGTTAAAATCCATGCCAAAGAAGTTATTAATCATCCCGTTCCTTCCAAAAAGGGTGATTAATGAAATCGAAAAAATGTAAGGTGGGGCACACAGCGGCATCAAGGCGCATACCTTTAGGGGTTTTCGCATCCACATCGGCCCCCTGGTTGTCATATAGGCAAAACAGAAGCCGACAACCACGAGAATGAACATGGTAGAAAGCCCTAAAATCATGGTATTCAGGAATGACCAGTAATAGTAGTTATAGGTAAAGAATTCCTGATAAAAGGTTAATGTAAAGCCGTCATCTCCCCAGAAGCTTTTGATAAAAACCATGACCAGGGGATAGGCCAGGAAGATGGCAAGAAGCACAAACAGGCCGCCCGCAAACATGTTCACTAGGTGTGAATTAATAAATATCCTTGCTTTGTACCAGATGCTCCATTGAGCATTTCCTGTCACTGCTTCTGCCATCTTTGAATTCCTTATTTTAATTGTTCCTAACTAACCCCGACGAGCGGGATAAGTACCTTAGTGATGTAACCATGTATTTAATATTAAAAGAAGTTTTTCGGTTTCTTGTTTATAATGACAGGGTTTCAGTAGTAAGGTACTCAAGTGGCACATGAAAGGCTATTGCTTAGCAGCCTTTGCCTCTTTTTCATCGCCCACTTTTTTAGCCTTAGCGGTCTCTTTCATCAGGAATCTGCCTTTCCACTGCTTAACGATTTTACGTTTATTCTTAACGGCCCATGCATGGTCAAGATCAATGAATTTAGGCTGGACGTCTCCGTACAGTGCACTGCTGGTGCCGGCACGCGGTGGAATATAGCCCATGGAGCCGAGAAACTTGCTGATCTCTTCAGAGCCGAGATAATCCATGACTTTTTTGGCGAGATCCAGTTTTTTGGTTCCTTTCAGGATAGTACAGTAATTGCCCTCATAACCGATTCCCTCAGCAGGAACAGTCCACTGCAGTGGATATCCGTCTTTAATTCGCTTTAAAACATTCTCGTCTGCACCGAGGCCCAGCAGATATTCTCCACGGCCTACAAGTTCAGTTGGTGCATTACCGCTTTTTGTATAAAATGCGACATTTTCATTAAGTTTGGTCAGGTACTCCCAACCCTCTTTTTCACCATAGAGCTGTAAAAAGGAGTAGTTGATCATATAAGCGGTTCCAGAGGTCCTTGGTGAAGGAATGACGATCTGACCTTTCCATTTCGGATCCAGAAGATCTTGATAGCTCTTGGGCACTTCATAGCCCATTTCTTTAAGTTTTTCTTTATTGCTCAGGAGAAGAAATGAGAATGTTCCAAGGGCATAGTATGATCCGTCCTCAGATTTAAAAGAGTCGGGGATACCATCCCAACCTGGAGACACGTAAGGTTCATAGTACCCTTTTTTTGCGCCGTTTATAGCCTCAGATGCACCAAAGGACAACACCATATCTGCATTAAATCGTGGGGATTCAGTTTTCAGCCTGGCCCAGATTTCGCCCCAGGACAGGGTAATATTCTTTACCTCAATACCGAGTTTATCCTGAATTTGTTTTGCGAGGGCTTCATTGACTTCACGTGAAAAACCCATATAGGCACTGATGGAATCTGCTGCCAGGACAGTGGAGACCTGAGCACTGAATGTCACTACAACTGCCAGTAGAACAGTGAGAAAAGCTTTGTATTTCATCATATTTCTCCTTACGTTAAAAAAACATTGATTTCCCTGGAGTATTTAATACCAGGAGCAAGTCATTTTAAAAATAACGCAACTATTTTAAGATACCCCCCTTGATCGGAGAAATCATTAATACGCTATGGAAGTAAAGCGATTATTGATTAATCTCGTATTGAGTTATTTAAAAAGTAGTTATCCAGTTTGGTCGACCAGACATAAAACGGAGCCTGTGGCTATGAGTAAGCGTTCACATCGTTATCAGAGCCGCGACTATCCTGGAAACTTCCAAAACTACAGTCCACAATAAAGCCAATAACAACAGCAAGTCAAACTAATTAATCTTATGTTTTCTATGACAGTTAGTAATACTAAGCAGTGGTCTGTTTGAAAAAGATGGCTCGGAAAACAGACTGAAGAATCAGTATTGCCGCCATGTCTGGTGGTTTACTGGCAATCAAACCGATCAGTTGTTTCCCTCTCAGGCACCCTTTTTAATTTTTCTTATGATATCAGAAGGAGTTGCTGCCTTGAGTTTTGTTTGGCTATTATTGGTACCTTACTCCTGAACTTCTGTAAAAAAAATATAAGCCACCTACTGAAAAAATGCTACCCGTTTACAAAACGGGTTTAAAAACTTCATTAAAAATCACATCATCACATTAACAAAAAAACTGGGTTAGTATAATATTTTCTTATACATATTATGATAATTATTACTTTGACACTGGTGGAAAAATAATGGAACAAGATAGTTGAACATTCTCCTCTATAAAGACTGGCTCCTTACCGCTCCAATTTGGTCACCCAAAGGCTTAACTTAGTAACAGCGGTTCAGGAGTCAAATGCTAACATCAGGCAACTATAAGGAATCAGGTGGTAATAATGGCAAAATTACACAGGTCAGAAGGAGATATCAACCTCTCCCCTCAGAGGGAAAAATGGCAGAAAGAGAACCTTAACGGGGCTACAGCATCACTTTTAGAAGAAGATTCCCGCTATTTTCTGAAGCAGTCTCTTTCCACCCCCTGTCTTAACGGCATGAAGACATGCGATGGCATCTACATTGAAGATTTACAGGGTCGCCGGTACATGGATTTTCACGGCAATAACGTCCATCAGGTCGGTTTTGCCAATGAGGAAGTGATTACCGCTGTCAAAAACCAGCTTGACGAACTGTCCTTTTGCACCCGTCGCTATACTAACCACGTGGCCGTGGATCTGGCTAAAAGGCTGGTGCAAATTGCACCAGAGACTTTTGATAAAGTGCTCTTATGTCCCGGCGGAACCGGTGCCATCGGCATGGCATTAAAGCTTGCCAGGATTGCAACGGGCCGTCATAAAACCATTTCCATGTGGGATTCTTTCCATGGTGCATCACTAGATGCCATATCCATAGGGGGTGAAGCAATATTTCGCCAGGATATGGGGCCAATGATGCCCGGTACGGAACACGCACCTCCCCCTGATGAATACCGATGTATCCTTGGCTGT